>NZ_JBGSXF010000536.1:0-7952 GCF_041751555.1 Persicitalea sp.
GTCGGGTTGCAGGGGCTGGTAATCGGGTTGCTGGGCCGCGCTTTGCCCCGCAGCCAATAGGGCCAGAGCTGTTCCCAGCAGGAATTTCAAGGAAGCGGGCAAGCGCATGGGGAAGAATGAGTTGGGTCAAATCGCCCGTAATATAGGAAAAGCGGACGGGCCTTGCCAAAAAACTTATCGAGTAAAGGCGAAGCCGTTTCCGCTCGGTACCCCGATGACCTTCGGAAAGTCATTCCCGCGTTTCGGAAAGGGATTGCCGCAGTTCGTCAAGTCGCGCTTGACCGGGCGGTTTTCTTTGCCTAACTAAGCGGTATCGTCGCTACCGCGACCGGGCTTTGTAGTAAAAATTCTACGAAAAAAGGCCGTTTATCGAAAAAATTCGATTGCGGCGGCAGCGGGCGATGGCAAAATTTGTGGCGGGTAAGGTAAATCGTCTTTCAACCAGTACTAAACGAATGCTTCTCTATGAAAAATCTCTGCTTTCTGTTTTTGAATCTGAGCTTTCTCTGCTTCACTAGTTTCGGACAGACCAACGTCAGTGGAAATGTATCCGGCACTTGGACTAAGGCGAACAGCCCGTATATTATCACCTCTGATGTCACAGTACCTGCTGGACAGACACTGACGATCCAGCCAGGCGTAGTAGTGCAGTCAGACGCTTACAACGACGATTTGCTGGTCTACGGTACGCTGTTGGCCCAGGGTACCGCCGCCGACTCGATCCGCTTCCGGGGCGTGTTTGTCAGCGGCAATTCCACCCACGGCGGTACGCTATTCTTCTTGACCGGAAGTTCCAGCTCGATACTTGACTACGTTGCCGTCGACCGTATGGGTGACTCCTATTACGAAGGTGCGGCAGTATATATCGCCAATGGTGAGACGCCCACAATTCGGAATACTGTTGTGCGGTCAAGTGAACTCAACGACTTCAAGATTTGGGCTGGCGGAGCTAGGAACTTCGCCAGCGTCAAGGCCGTTGTGAGCGTCGACCGCGGCACGGGTGGTTCAAATGCGATCATGCCCAAGCTGGGCTACGGGTCTTATTACCGCCTGATCACCGACATCACAGTCGGCGGCGGGCAGACGCTGACAGTTCAACCTGGGGTGGTGGTACAGTCGGACGCTTACAACGACGACCTGCTGGTTTACGGCACGCTGTTGGCCCAGGGTACCGCCGCCGACTCGATCCGCTTCCGGGGCGTCTTCGTCAGCGGTAATTCTACCCACGGCGGGACGATCTACTTCCACACGGGCAGTTCCGGTTCGGTGCTGGATTACGTTGTAGTCGAACGCATGGGAGATACGTATTACGAAGGGGCGGCGATTTACGTCGATCAGGGTGAGACGCCCACCATTCGCAATACTGTGGTTCGATCCAGCGAGCGGCACGACTTCAAGATTTGGGCGGGTGGAGCCAGGAACTTCTCTAATCTACGGGCCATTGTGGACCTCGACCGCGGCACGGGCGGTGCCAACGCGACCATGCCCAAGCTGGGCTACGGTTCCTACTACCGCCTGATCACCGACATCACAGTCGGCGGCGGGCAGACGCTGACGATCCAGCCGGGTGTGGTGGTGCAATCGGCCGACTACTCCGACGACCTTCGGGTGTACGGCACGCTACTGGCGCAGGGTACCGCCGCCGACTCGATTCACTTCCGGGGCGTGTTCGTCAGCACTAATTCTAGTCACGGCGGGACGATCTACTTCCACACGGGCAGTTCCGGCTCGGTGCTGGATTATGTTGTAGTTGACCGTATGGGAGATACCTACTACTTGGGGGCGGCTATCTCCTTAGAGGCAAGCTGCACCATCAAAAACACTACGGTAAAAAACTCAGAACTCACGGGTATTTACACAAAGCAAGGAAGCTATGTGTTCAACAATTGCAGCATTTACGCCAACGCGACGTGGGGAGTATATAATGCGAGTACGGTCGCCACCGACATCGTCGATGCCCGGAATTGCTACTGGGGCAATCCCACCGGGCCATACCATCCAACGCTCAATCCGTCGGGAACGGGAAATAAAGTTACTGACAAGGTGCTTTTCAACCCCTGGTCCCAAACGCCCGGCGGCTGTATGTCTGTCACCGTCAAATCCGGCAACTGGAACGACCCCACCGTGTGGCTCTGCGGCCAGGTACCCAGCAGCACCGATCTGGTGGTCATCCGCCACGCCGTCGCACTCTCCGGCAGCTTCACGGCCCACGCCAAGCAGGTGGCCTACGAAACCGGGGGAAGCCTGAACCTGGGTACCAACAGCCAAATCCAACTCGGCAACTAACCGCTCCGGCATTATCCCACCCAACTCTCAACCCTCCGCCCTATGAACTACCCACCCATTGCCCAGGAACCCAGCGTCCACATCGGAGCGTACACCAGCGTTCCCCCGACCGAAATCATCTTCTGCGAAGGCGACCGCAACTACACGCACGTGCATTTCGCCCACCGCCCCATGATGACGCTTTCCGTCACGATGCGGGTGCTACACGAGCGGCTCGGGGAGGCCAATTTCCTGCGGGTGAATCGCTCGGCTTTGGTGAATAAGGCGGCCATTGCGGAAATGGATGCGGATGCGGTGGTGCTACATAACGGGCTGGTACTGCCCGTGGCGCGGCGGCGGCTGAGTTTTGTGCGGCGGTCGTTGGAAGTTATGAAACCCCAAATCTTCTTGTTACTGGTATTTGCAACCACATTTTCCGAAGCACAGAATCTAATTAAAAATCCCGATTGTGAACTACCCCTAATTGCCGGAAAGATTTCGTTTTGGACTGAAGCACTTGGAACAAACTGGACTACACGGTCTGATGATCCTACTGCTCAAAGTGGCAGTAATTATTTTTTTGCGGGCGAGGGAGTAGAGGCCGAGTTGAGTCAGACTATTCAATTGGACGATTATAAATGCTCGATAGATCCCGAAAATCAAAGGTTTAATTTCACGGGCTACACACGTTCCTGGAATCAAAAGCCGACTGACGAATCCCAAATAATAATTGAAATGCTGAACGCGAACGATGCAGTCTTACAATCCGATGATTTGGGTACCTTCAATACAATCAGTAATTGGAATTTTGTAAGCAAGTCGATTCAATCACCTGCTCTCACTAAAAAGATAAAAATTCGTCTATTATCCCACCGTAAAAATGGAGACAATAACGACGGTTATTTTGATAGTTTATCTTTGGTAGCAGAGAAAAACTTGCCCGCCACTATCACCGTCAAATCCGGAAACTGGAACGACCCCACCGTGTGGCTCTGTGGCCAGGTACCGGGCAGTACCGATGCGGTGGTCATCCGACACGTCGTCGCGCTTCCCGGCAGCTACACGGCCCATGCCGGGCAGGTGGCCTACGAGGCCGGGGGCAGCCTGAGCATGAGTACCAACGGGAAACTGCAGCTTGGGAATTAGCCGTTCGTTGCCGTTGAACACTCCGTATCAAGCAACAAAGCCCCTGAGCCAACAGGCCGATAGGGGGCCTCATTGCCTATACAGATATATTTTCCGATAACCTCTAAACTTTTCTTCGTAGTATTGTGTACCATATTGGTACGCAAAATAAAATGTGATGATATGCTAGTAATCAGCTCCCGGGAATTCAGAGACAACCAAAAAAAATACCTGGATTTGGCCGACGAGAACCAACAGGTGATCATTCAAAGGGGCAAGGGAAAAGCGTATGTACTCACACCCATAGGTGAAAGGGATAAGTACTTCATGGACCCCCAGGTGATGGACGATATCCAGGAAGGGATAGCGCAGTACCATGCCGGGAATACGACCAAGGTCGACAAAGCTGATTTTGATCAGTTGCTTGGCCTGTGAACTATTCAATAGCATTCACAGACAAGGCCCTGAACGGGATCGATAAGCTCAAAAAGTCAGGGAACAAACCCGTACTTAAGAAAATCCGTAAACTTCTCGATGAACTTACCGAACATCCCTATACCGGAACAGGTCAGCCTGAGCAGTTAAAATACGAGTTGGCTGGCTTCTGGTCGCGCAGGATCAACCAGGAACACAGGCTTATTTACGCAGTAGATGAAAAAACCGTCACTGTTACAATTATCTCAGCCAAAGGGCATTATGCCGATTGACTGTTTGCCTTCCTGCCCGTTGTGCAGAACATCCACAAAATGCCTTTTGAATATATAGTGGCGTGACATTGGTTATATTTTGTGATTCAGGTAATTAGCAATCCTGTTATGGCAAGCTTAGGGAAAAATGCTAATCAATCCCTTACCGCGCCGCCCTCACAAACGTCATAATCAACGACAGCTTTTGGTCGCCGCCCAGGTCTTGGGAAAGCGGGATTGTCTTCGGCTTGGTCCAGGTCATGGTGTCGGTGCCTATTTTTTTATATTCGTACACTTCTTTTGAGGTAGGGCTGTCGAAAATAACCAGATTTTCGCCCTCGAATTTCCAGTTCGAGACGGGGTCGGTGTCCAGGTCGATGCCACTGCTTTTGGCGCTGTCCTTGCAGCGTTGGGGGGCATCCAGAAACATCGTCGTGCCATCGGGCCGAAAGTGATACGTAACCTGCAAGGCGCAGGGGTCGAGCGCGGAAGTCAGGTCGCTGATGCCCCCGGCCAGCGGCGGATCGACGGTGTAGCTTTTCAATTTCCAGTACCCTTCCAATTTGAGGACTTCGGGTTGCGGGTCAGCGACTTTCCGTCGACAGGATACCAGCAGAAAAACGATAAGCAGCGAGAAGTAGAGAAGTGAGCGCATAAATTGTGGTAATGTGGTACGGTCGGGCGGCTCGGGCCACCCCGTGGCGTTCCAGCGTCCCGCCCGTAAAAGGAAAATGCTGCCATAAAAGGAGAAAAAGCAACGAACAGGATAAAACACCCAAGTTATTCAATATAAATTTCATATTGAAGGCAAGGTTGCTTATTTTCCGCTCCATTTCCCTCATGCCATGCTTTCCAACCACTTCCGGCAAATCGCCGAGGCCATCCACGCCGGACACAACGCCAGCGAACAGTTACGGTCGAGGTACGTCGGCTATTTGGCGGAAATTGCCAAAAACTGGGACGAGAAGCAGAATAGCGCCAAAGCAACAGCCAGGCGGGCGATTGTAATGCTCGAGAGCCGAATCAAAAAAGACAAAGAGCAAACCGTGTCTAGGTGGCCCGAAGAAAAAGTCAAATCGACGCTGCTCGAGTACCTGGAGCAGCAGCGGATTCTGAAAAAAATCCGGGCCACGAAAACGCTGGCGGACTTTCCGACTGAGGTTTATTTCGGGCTGGAAACCACGCTGCTTTACCGCATCGACTACCACAAAAAGCAAGGCAGCATTCCCGCCGACGATTCGCCCGAACTGTGGTGGCTGGAAGCCCAGGACAAAACCATCGCCATTTTTCTCGAAAAAATTCAGGCCCCCGGCTTCGTGCTGACCGCTTCGTTTTCCGCTTACTTATCGGGCATCGCGCGGCGTGTCGTAGATCAAATGGTGAGTGAAAAATACGCCGTCCAAAATCGACGCAGCACCGAGGAGTTTGAACCCGAAGACCTGGACGACGATCGGAGAACACACTTCTTTTCCACCATCGATGATGAGCTTTCGCAGCTAAAAAATCCCAAATGCCGCTCGCTGCTGCGAAGTATTGTCAATCTGTTCGAGTCGATTGCCCAAAAAGAGAAGATCGAGTATTCCGAAATAGTTTCCCTGCGGAAAGTGGCGATTCAGGAATTGGAGAATCTCCGTGACTGGAAAGTGAAGGAAATCGACAAATCATTCGAGAATTGCCGTAAGCGATTTGTAGTTGAAAGCTTTCCGAAAATCCAGGCGCAGTACGGCGACGCATCCCCTTTTTCACCGGAATTCATTGCGCAACTCGTCAGGCGGGATCAGCAGAAGCTGGAAGAGGAACGCAAAAACAAGCGCAACTGGAAAGCCGAAAAGTCGAAAGCAAAAAAAGAAACGGGCGATGGAATTGACTGAACAGGAATACGACCAAATCGAAGCATACCTGAGCGGCCGACTAACGGAGGTCGAAATGCAGGAAGTGGAAGCCCGCGCGCAAGCCGACCCGGAGTTTCGGCAAAAATGGCAGTACCAATTCGGCATCCGGGCGTTTTTCCAGCACCGCTACGACGAACTCCGGCTACTGGAAGTACTTGACGACCAAGCAGAAATCGAGACGAAGACAGCTAACCCAGCCGAACGAAGGCGGCAATTCATCGCTCCTTATTTAAAGCTGGTAGCCATGCTAGTGGCGGGCCTGGGGGTAGGCTGGCTGCTGTTCGGGCGCAGCGGCACGGGGCCGCAAGGCGAACTGCTGCTCTCGCGTCGCGCCGACCGCACCATTTTCCCAAACCCTGAAAACAGCTTCGGTGACCAGGATTCGGTTGTAAGTCAGGTCGTCATTCAGGCTTATGCAAATCGGGATTTTTCTGAAAATTCCTTCACCTACCGCAACGACTCGCTGCGGTTGTACAACGTCCCGGCCAGTATTTTCAATAGCGTTCGGCTAGACCTCGTGTATAAAAACCGCGCCTACCGACTGCAAACCGACGACCAAAACTACCTGCTGCGCGAAACCAGGCCCGATGGGGGTGTTTTGGAACCCGCTCGGTAATAATCGATAGTCCACATTTTTGATTATTACATTCTAAATGTCAGTCTGAGCGGAGTCGAAGACCGCCTGTTCGGACTGTCTTCGACTCCGCTCAGACTGACAGTCCGCTCAAAATGATATACTCCCAAGATTTTGCTAGAAAATATTCTTTATGACTCAAAAATTACTTCTGTTGGTCTTGATGATTGGGGCTTGTGCCAAGACGTCGGCGCAATCTACCGACGACGCCTCGGAACGGGTCGTAGAGGTATGCAATTGTATATCAAACTCCTATAACAAATTCAGCAGCGAAGATGCTGCCCGAAAGATCGTTGCCAGCCTGGGAGAACAAATGGGCGGGCGCGACTTCGACGTGCGCGCCGTCAACTGCACCAGCGCGGCGCAGGCCTTGTTCTGCGAGGGAAGACAGTACATTTTGTACAATAATACCCTGTTGGAAAGCATAAAGAAATTGGCACCCTGGGCCGAGCAATTCATCATGGCGCACGAAATCGCCCACCATGTCCTCGAGCATACCCACCCGAGGAGCCTGTTTAATTCCTCGGTACTTCCCGCTCTGGTCTTTAAGCAAAAGGATGGCCAGCAGAAAATGGTAGTCCAACTAGTCAAGACGAGGAAAGACGGTACGGTGGTAAAAGGACGGGAGGTTCACCGCAAGAACCTGATTTACGCTGCCAATTTCTACCATCATTTCAAAGAATACCAGGCCGATGCCGCCGCCGCCCTGGTGTTGTACGAGCGGCATATCCCGCTGCCGCAGCTCGACTCGATCTGGAAGCAGTACGCTCGCGAAACCCACACCGACTCTCTGAGCTGGTCGCCGCAGCATCCCAGCCTGTGGGTAAGGCGGCTACACACGGCTACCCTCTGGCAGCGGCTCCTGGCCGAGGGCTACGACGGCGCACGCTCCGGCGAGTCGGACGAGACCCGACGGAAAGAGATTCAGCGACGCAGCCGCGAGTCGGTGGATGGTTTTCTTTCCGGCAATGCCAAGAAGTTCGGGCCGGAGGGAACCGTCGGTCTGCCGCTGGACGAGCGGATTTTTTGGCAATACGTCAATATCAAGCACAAGCTGGTCGTAGAGCCGGATGTGGGCGTCATACTGAATCTAAAGCGCAGGCCTCCCGGTTTGTCGGAACCGGATGCCCTCCAAGCCCGGTGGACGGGTTTGAATGGCTACGCGGGTGTGCGGCTGACGCGCCTAAACTGGTACAGCCCAATCTGGTGGCAAACGAGCATTGGTTATAAAACTTTGAACTTCACGACCTACAATGAGCGCCAGAATCTGCCAGAAACCATCGAGCGTTTCCAATGGCAGGGACTTTACTTCTCGCCGCAGGTGGTCCTGACCAGCGTGAGCGGCAAATA
>NZ_JBGSXF010000537.1:0-11626 GCF_041751555.1 Persicitalea sp.
CCCAGCACATCGTCCTTCTGCGACTTCTCTACCTGCGAATAAAGCAACGTGGCTTCCCATGGCTCGCCTACCAAAAGATAAATATCGCCCAGGTCAAGCTTGCATTTGTCCACAAACTCCTTCTCGGTTTTCCCCGCTTCGATAGCGCGGTTCAGGATTTCGATGGCCTTGTCCTTCTCGTCGAGGTAGAAGGCGTGGAGGATGGCCATGTTGCGCAGGGCTTCCAGGGTGCGGGGGTTGGTACCCAGTTCGTCCAGCAGCTTCTGGTACTCACCGATGAGTTTTTGCACCTCGTCTTTCTTGACAGGATAGGTGTTTTTGACCTGCTCCTCGCGAGAACTAATGGCCATGCGGCGGGCGAAGGGATAGAGTTGCCCCTTGGGGTATTCCTTCACGATGTACTCGAACATATCGGCGGCATTCTCGTAATCCTTGTTTTGCAGGGCCAGGTTAGCGAGGTCGAAAATGCGGGTGCCGCTGTACTTGAAACGCTTGTCAAGGGCGCGTTCCTGCACGAAGGCTTTGTAAAAATCCTTGCGCTGCACTTGGTACCAGACGAGGAGTTCGTTGTAGAAAGCTTCATTGGGGTTCTTCTGGATTTTGTCGTAAAGTACTTTTTCGAGCATCGCCTGCTCTTTTTCCTCTTTCAAAAAATCCTGTAGCATGTTCTGAACTATCTCGGTATTTCGGAAGAGAATGCCGTACGAAAGCAGCTCGGCGATCATCGCTTCGGGTTCGTTCAATTCGCGATATACGCTCGCCATTTCCAGGCGGTAGAGGTTCTCATTATTCTGAACCTCGCGGGCGCGCTGGAGCGTTCGTTGAGCCCACTCTGGCTTCTGTGTCTCGCGGAACTCCTCCGCCAAATCGCGATACAGATCCACGCGCGGTCCGAACGCCTCCACGGCTTCGGCGTACCGTTTTTCCGATTCGGCCTCTTTCCCCTGCGCTTCCAGTAACATTCCCCAGTTTAGAAAGTACCAGGCGGCGTTGGGATTATCACCCTTGACCTGCCGCTTGAAAAATTTCTCGGCGTCGTCCCAGGCTTTCGTTTTGGCAAGGCAACTTGTATAATTTTTTAGCGCCCGCTTCTCGAAGTTTTTTTTCAAAATCTTCTCGTAGTAGGTCACGGCCTTCTCGCATTCCTCCTTTTTGAAATACTCCTCGGCCAACTGCTCATCCGTCTGACCGTAGGCCGCGCCGCTCCCAATCAGCAACGCCAGCAAGGTTATCCACGCAAAAACCTTTTTCATAAATAATATAATTAATAAATTTTTACTATTAAGGTTAAATTAGGCCTGTGGATATGTGTACAAGTTTGTTATCCACTCTAGATCCACTTCAGCCATCCGGCCCTTTGTGTACAAGTTAGGCATTTATCCACGCACTTTCGCGGCTTCTCCACAACTAATTCCCTGTCTTTCAAGTGAGCCTTACTTTTTCCACAAATTGCTGTGAATTGTGGAGGGATAACTCGGCGGAGGTTATCCACCATTCCTGAAGTGCATCAACAGCCTGTTAAGTCGCGGTTAGCTAGTAGGTTTTCCACTTGGCGTTTGGGGAAGCGATCTTTTCCACACTAATCTATTCTTTTCCACAGGGTTTCCCACAACGATCAGGCCATTATCCACATAGCCCACACGTTTTCCACAGGGTTATGCACATAAAACGGCATTTCGGGAAAAACTAATCAGTGGATTTGGCAGGTAGTGTGAAATTGTTGTCGTCAAACTCGAAGTTGGCTTTGATGACGACCGGATCGGGGAAATAGTAAATCCGCTCGGGCTGACGTCCCTGATTGTAAATACCGGGATCCCAACGCCGATTATTGTTGCGGTCGGCGATGACACGCAGTTGGTACTTGCCCGGCGGTACTTGCGTGAAAGAATACGGAGTCGAATAAGCTGTGCGCACGACTTTGAATTCCTCATTGATCAATTCCAGAATAAAGTGCGCTCCCGTATCCGCCAGGATTTCCCCCCGCAGTATGCCGTAATCCTCTTCCTTCAAAACGGGAAAACGGTAGGTGACGGCCGGAGTGGAATCACCCTCCACGCTAGTGATGGCTCCCCTGGGAATGATCCATTTGATGGTATCGCGGGCGGTCGCCTTTCCCTCGATGGTGAGTTCGTTGCGGTACCTGTTCCAGCGAGTTTTCATGCCCGCGAGCGGCTGCTTGCTTAGGCTGTCGTTTTGGAGTTGAATTCGTTGCGTGTCCAGCCGGGCGATGGGTTTGTTGAAATTAAAAACCAGTTTGAAATCACGCGCCAGCGGTTGACCGTTGCCGGGAGTTGTCGTGAGATTGGTCGGGTCGAGTTGCTTTTCCTTTCCACGCTGGGCCTGGAAGGAAATCTTCTGCTCTTGCTCCACGATTTGGCCGAGGGAATCCTTGGCGACGACGAGGGCGAGCGTGGTGTCAGCGGTACTGTTTCCTTTGAAGAATTTGAGTTGTGTCGGGTTTTCCAATACATAGGCCAACGGCTCGCCGCGCAAGAATTTTACGCTAACACTATCCATGCTCTTATTAAATATCAATGTGTAGTCATTGACTTTTGGCGAGGTACGTTGAATGCGTGGCACGGTCACGTCGGACAGGTACAGTTGTAGATCGTAGTTCACCGAATCGGAGCCAACCCGGATGGCGGAGTCGAGGAACGCTACGCGCTCGTCTTTGGTATTATAAAGTTGGTTGCGGTTTTTGTCGTCGGTGGCAATGAGACGGTAGTTGTTCACCTGCACGTTTTCGATGGCGTAACGCCCGCTGCTGTCGGTGCGCGAAAAATAGTAAGGCTTCTGCTTTTCGGGATTGATCGTATCCTTGATTTGGTAGAGTCCCACAAGGGCATCGAAAATTGGTTTGTCAGAGCGCAGGTCAGTGACGGTGCCGTAAATCCGGGCGGAGTCGATGGTCGGCCCAGTGCTAAAAACCAGCTTGAGATTTTGGACAGGATTGCGCTCGGCGAAGTCTTTGATGCCATCACCGAAGTTGAAAGTGTAGGTCGTACTATCGGCAAAATTCTTCTTGAATTCCAGGAGAATCGAAGTACCCTTTTGCTTATGTGTGTAGGGGTTTTCTGTCTCGGGTGTGATGATGAGTTTCTGCTGAATGTTGTCCACGATCACGTACTCGTCGAAGAACAGTTCGATCTCCTTTCCTTTGAAATTCCGGGTTTCGTTGGGTGGATTCGATTCCAGCAAGGTCGGTGGCGTTTCGTCTTTCTTCCCACCCGTAGGGGCGACTTGCTGAGCGCAACGAGTGAGGACGATGAGGGAAAGCAGGAACAGCAAATATTTTTTCATGCAAGATTTTGGATTTGAAAAGCTCTGCAAGGTAGGCAGAAACGGGTCGGTCACTTAACTAAAAAACCCCCAATACCAACGCGCGGTATCGAGGGTCAAATATAATGAGTGATTCAGTTTTAAGGTTTTTTAAAGCTGGATACCATATATACTGTAGATTTGTCACGCCCCAATTGGTCGGCGATGACTTGGCAGAATAATTAAGGTAGCGCGCTGGCTACGTTTTGCCAAGAACATAAATCAAACTGGAGGTATTAGGCGAACCATCGGCTGATTTGCGCCCTTTCCAATTAGATGCTGTTCCCCGCCAAACGCTCTGCGGCAGACTCGTTTTCCCTGATTGGTAGCGCGTACTCAACAGTCCGACATAATAGGCATCGAACCACATTGGCAGAATTTCCTGCACTAGGAAACCGTGCTTTTTCGCCAATTGCTGCATAGACTTTTTCGAAAAATGATATAGGTGACGTGGCACATCGTAAGCCGCCCAGTTTTCTTTAAACGCTTGAGCGTCGTCCGATTCGGGATTAGGAACGGCAATGAACAACTTTCCCTTTGGGGCAAGGTGCTCGTGCAGCCACGCCAGCGTTTCATTCAGGCGATGCACGTGTTCCAGCACGTGCCACATCGTGATGGCGTCGTATTTTTTGTTGGCAAAAAATGAATCTTCGATTGTCTCGTAAATGTCCTCCCCTACCCGATTTTGCCCAATGTCGCGTGCTTGCGAATTCGGTTCTGTTCCGGTGACTTGCCACCCGGCGGCTTTGGCCTGAGAAAGAAAAAAGCCTGCGCCGCTGCCGACGTCCAGTAAATTATCTTTCTTTTCTACGGCTCGATCCAGCAGATTGATCTTTTGTTGCGTCGTGTGGTCTCGCACTTTATTATAGATAGTACTCATCAAGTCACGTGCTTCGTCGTGGTGCGAAATGTACTCGGCGGATTCGTAGTACTGCCCGATTTCTTCGGCGGGTGGACGCGGATTTGTGAACTTGAAACCACACACACCACAAGCCACTATTTGGAATTCGGCCTGTGAAACGGTGTGATCTTTTACTTTTAAAAAATCGTCGAATTGCGCCGATTGGCAAACCGGGCATCGGGTAAGCGTTTCAAGAATCATCGGCCAATATGAATCATAAGTACTGAAATATCCGATCGGCTGACGCCGCTGATGCGGGAGGCCTGTCCGATGGTTTGGGGTTTGGCCTTCTTCAATTTCTCGCGACCTTCAAAGGACAGCGCCTGCACTTTGTCGTAATTAAAACCTCCCACGATGGCGAGGTCCTCCATACGGCTCATCTTCTCCACCATCATTTGCTCCTTCTCGATATAGCTATCGTACTTGACGTGAATCTCGGTCTGCTCGATGGCGTCGTTCTCGAACTTATCGAGATAGTCCGAAAATTGCGGCTGCATTTCCCTGATTTCTTTTATAGTTAATTGAGGTCTTTTCAAGAGTTGATGAAGCGTCGTCTTGTCCCTGATGTGCGAAGTATGGTAGTTTTCCAATTGTGAATTCACCTCTTCCGGCGTCACCTTGATCTTCATCAATTCTTGTACCAATTCTTCCGTCTGCGCGATCTTTCTCTTAACATTTTCCAGACGTTGGTCGTCGGCAAGACCCACCGCGTGACCGCGCTCGGTTAAGCGAATGTCGGCGTTGTCCTGCCGAAGCAGCGTGCGGTACTCTGCTCGTGAGGTGAACATCCGATAAGGCTCTTCGGTACCTTTATTAATGAGGTCGTCGATCAAAACCCCGATGTAAGCCTCCGACCTTTTAAGGACAAATGGATCTTGCTCGCGGATTTTCAAGTGTGCGTTCATGCCCGCCATCAAGCCTTGACAAGCCGCTTCTTCGTAGCCCGTAGTACCATTGATTTGTCCGGCGAAATACAAGTTCTCAATCAGGTGTGTTTCTAACGTCAACTTCAATTGCGTGGGCGGGAAGTAATCGTATTCGATGGCGTAGCCAGGACGGAACATTTTTACCTTTTCGAATCCTGGAATCTCCTTTAAAGCCCTAAGTTGAATGTCTTCGGGCAAAGAAGTCGAGAAGCCATTGACGTACACCTCTATTGTGTTCCAGCCTTCCGGCTCTACGAAAATCTGGTGGCGATCTTTGTCGGCAAAGCGATTGATTTTATCCTCCACCGATGGGCAATACCGTGGCCCCAATCCTTTGATACGCCCCGAGAACATGGGCGATTTGTCAAAACCCGTTTTCAGAATATCGTGGACTTTTTGATTGGTATAAGTAATCCAACAACTCCGCTGATGCGTGAGCGGCTTAGTGCCGGAATAGGAAAACTTACCCGGCTCTTCATCGCCAGGCTGTTCTTCCATGAGTTCATAATTCAGTGAACGACCATCCACGCGTGGGGGCGTTCCGGTTTTCATGCGACCTGACTCGAAGCCCAGCGTTTCCAACTGTTCAGTGATTCCGGTAGCTGCCCGCTCCCCCGTTCTGCCACCGCCGAAGTTTTTCTCGCCGATGTGGATCAGGCCGTTTAGGAAGGTGCCATTTGTTAGCACCACACTTTTGGCTTTTATCTCAATCCCCAGACTCGTTTTCACGCCAATCACCCGACCCTCTTTTACGATTAGCCCGTTGACCATATCTTGCCAGAAATCGACATTGGGCGTTTTCTCCAAAGTTTCCCGCCATTCGTTGGCGAACATTTGTCGGTCGCTTTGGCAGCGTGGACTCCACATCGCCGGGCCTTTGGAGCGGTTCAGCATGCGGAACTGAATCATGGTTCGATCGCTAATAATTCCCGACTGCCCGCCGAGCGCATCGACTTCTCGTACGATTTGCCCTTTGGCTACTCCGCCCATTGCCGGGTTGCACGACATCTGTGCGATGGTGTGCATGTTCATTGTGACTAGTAAAACTTTCGACCCCATGTTGGCGGCAGCAGCGGCGGCTTCGCAGCCTGCGTGTCCTGCCCCTACTACTATCACATCATATTCTTCAAACATCTCGATTTAAATTGAAAAGAGTCTCGACTTTCCGCCGAGACTCTGAGTTTTTGTGAAAATTCACAAGTGTTCCACGTGGAAATTTTATTGGTATTTGTAGTTCTTGAGATAATAATCTTCTTTATCACGAATTTTTTCTTTATTCAGATCAGTGTCGTCCTTGAATCCACAAAGATGGAGCACGCCATGAACCATCACCCGACGGAGTTCCTCATCCTCTTTGACCTCGGCAGTGGCAGCGTTTTCATTGACTCGGTCGATGCTAATGTAAATCTCACCCTCGATCTGCTTCTCATCGTCACTGGTATCGAAGGTAATAATGTCTGTGTAATAGTCGTGATCCAAATGTTCGCGATTCATGTTGAGCAAGTATTCATCGGAACAAAAAATGTAGTTGAGGGAGTTCAAATCGTGTTCCTCCTGATCAACTACGAATTTCAACCATCGTCTAGCTTTGGTCGGATTGGTAAGTTCATGATCCACGTCCTCCGCGAAGAACTGAATCAAGGATTTTAAAGTTGCCATAAATGTTTAGTGTGTAGTGAAAGATAAAATGGTCGCCAGCAACTGCATATAGCTGAAAGTTACTGGTGAACGGAAAATTACACAAACAATTACACAAAAACATAATAAACAGCTAGAAATGATGTAGTAACAGTTAATAAGCACAGCCGAAAATCTTCCAAAACCCTATTGACTAGAGCCATTTCGCCTGAAATATGCATCTACTTCACGTTTGTAGAAGGGAGAAAGTGTAGGAGGAATTGAACGCAGAAGTTCAGTTTGCTTTTCTTTTTCCCGAATGTATTGCTCGAAAGCAGGTGGTGGACGACGGACAATTTCACCCGCCGATTCACCTTTCCGTTTGTCATCTTCACCCTGCTCCCGCATCGCCTTTTCAGATTCAAGCAACCGAGTTACGATTTCCTGGTTACGTTTGATCAATTCCTGATTGACGCGCTTGTTGACCAAGTCCGTTTCTGACTCTTCCATTTTCTCCATCAATTCCTTCAACTCATTTCCAAACTTCTGGCCGTTTTCGGTTCCTTTCTGGGAGTCCATCAGTTCCTGAATCATCTTACGAATCATGGCTTGTTCAGCGGCCATACGGGCGAGTTGTTCGGAAGACCCGCCTTGTCCCTCTTGACCCATGCCGCTCTTGCCTTTACCCATTTGTTTCATCTGTTCGTTCAGACCCTGCTGTCTTTCTCCGGCACTAGGGGATTTCCCTTTGCCTTTACCCTTTCCCTTGCCTTTTCCACTGCCGGGCATTGCCATTGCCATCGCCATTTGCTGCTGCATCTGCCGGAAAACGTCGCTCAACATGAGCGCCAAGTTGTTCATGGAAGTCATGGCAAACTGTTGCTTGGAAGTGGCGACGTTCAGGCGGCGGTCTTTGATATTCGTGACGCTCTCGCCCATGTAGGACTTCATATCGTTCAGTTCACGGGTGATGAACGACTGGATTTGGATCACGCGATTGGCCAAAGTATATAGACTATCCTCAATAATTTTGGCGTCGTCCTGTAATTTCAATTGTTCCTGACCCAACGTCACGAAGCGCGGGTCTTGTAAATTCACGCCCTTGAAATCCTTCATCAATTTTTCCTGGTCAAAAGACAGCGTAATGAGGTTTTCTAGAATGTCTCTCAGGGCGGCGAGGTCTTCTTCCATCTGCTGCATTTGGGCGCTCATCATGGATTCAGACATGGAAGACGACATTTTCTTCATCGACTTCGCCGCCTTTTTTTGGGCCTCTGATGCCTCCGAGTTTTTCTCTTCATCGAGCTTTTCATTGCCCTTATCCATTTGCTCTTCGGCTTCCTCCTGCTCCTCCTCCTGGGTGTCGGGATCTTCGTCAATTTCCTCCCCCATCTTTTCTATTTCGTCGAGGTCTTCCTTTGTCTTCTCAAACTCTTCCTTAATCTTTTCCTGCTCTTTTTTCAGTTCTTCATTCTTCGCTTTCTTATCATCGGCGTTTTTAGTCTTCTCGTTTTCCTTCGATTTTTCCGCCAGCTTTTCCTCCTTGTCGGCAAGTTCTTCCAACTTCTCGACTGCGTCCTCCATCTTCTGATCCATCTGCATTTTCTTGAAGAGGTTCAGCGTCCGTTCCAGTTCTTTTTCAAGGTTGTTCTCCTTGTTGCGCAGTTGTTCGAGCATTTTGGTCATGCGCTCGCTCTGCTTCTTTTCCAGTAGTTTCTCCAGTTCTTTATATAGCTTGCTGGTTTCGTCGTCCATGAGATCGTCCATCAGCTTTTGCAATTGATCCAGCTTTTTCTGGGTTTCCTCGTTCTGCTGTTTGAACTGATTCGACTTCTCGTTAGTCGCTTTGTTTTGATCTTGCAGGGAGCGGACTTGCTCCATCAAATCTTCGCGTTTCTTGATAATGTCCTCGACCTGTTTGCGTTCCTGGAAGTCCAGGTCTTTGTTAGTCTTCAGTCTCTTTTCAAGATTTTCAAGATCCTTCTCCAGACTCTGCGCCTTTTTCAGAGCGTCCTCCATCTGCTTCTCGGTCTGCTTAGCCGATTTCTCGACTTCTTCCTTCAATTTGTCCTTGCTAGGCACAGCAAAATTGATTGTCCGAGAACGGGCGCTTTTCGGGCCATTGACGCCGTCATTGTCCCACACCTGCGCGTAGTACTCAATCTTGTCGCCGGGAGCCAGTTTCAAACTGTCCACGTACCACTGGAAGTAGAAGCTCTGCGTGTTGACCGTCTTGTTAAAAGGTACGTTGATGCTTTTCAACGAGGCAGTTTTGTTTTCTTCCGGCTTGTCTTCCCGGTGAATCGAGTAGAAGACTTTCAACTGAGAAAAACCGTAGTCGTCGCTGATGGAACCGCCCAGAACGAGGTAGTTGTACAACGTCGTATCCTGGAAATTTTCTAAAGAAAGTACCGGATGCTTGTCGGGAATAACGTTGATATAATAGCCAATTTTCTCGGCGTTGGGCGTCTCGTTGTTTTGCAACAAGACCTCATATTGCGACGAGCGGCGCATCGACTTCTGGTACTGAAAACGCTTTTCGTCTTTGTTTTTAGCCTTGTACAGCAGCGAGTCTTTCTCAAATTTCAGACCCAGCGCATTCGTGGCCGAGGTATTGAAATTCCACTCGACCACCGTGCCTTCGGGGACAGTCATGTTACCGACGTTGGCCAGACCCTCGGCGGGTTTATTGAGGTAAGCTGGATAACGCAGGTTGACATCGAAAGAAAGCAAACTCGGCCGCTCAATGACCTTCAAATCATAATTTTCGGAAGCAAAACCCGCCGCATCGAAAGAGAATTGGACGTTGCGTTGCACATTCTTGAATGTGTAGGAAAACTCACGATCGCCCTCTTGATTGAGCTTGAAGCGAGTGCCGTTTTGCACCAGATAAACCGCTTGGGGTAAAGCTTCACCTTTGAGGGTCAAATCCAGCTTGAAATCTTCGTTGCGGAATGCTCTCAAATCTTTGTTCTTGACCTCGAAAGTAAAAGGCGCGTAGGTGTAGTTTTTCTGGAAGTGAATGATGCGATCAGAGCTGGACGTGAAAAAGCTGGGATTGAACATCAGAATCACAGCGATAGCCGCCAAAGGGTAAATCGCATACTTGATGTACTGCTTGTTTTCTTGAAAACGAATGGCATCGGCGAAGCGTACCACCAATAGCTGACTGGATTTCTGCCGAATGCTGGCGTCGATCAAATCCGTCTGCCGCCCGGAGAGGGATTGCAATTGCAACGTATTGAGGAGTTTGTCGCCAATTTCGGGAAAGTACTGGCCTATTTGCGAAGCGGCGGCTTCGTTTGAAATGGGCTGCCGCAGTCCGTACAAGTTTATCAGCGGCTGTATGACCCACTGGTAAAGTGAAAAAAGCAGCACCGCCAGAAAGCCGAAGAACAGCGTCCCCCGCAGTCCCGAGCTAAATCGGCCGAAATATTCCAAAGTATTGAATGCCAAAAAGACGCTCAGCAACAAAGCCGCCGAAAAAATAACGCCCTTGAGCAAACGATTTTGGTAATATTTCTGACGATATTCCTGAATTCTCAGGAGCAAGGTACTGGCTGAAGCTGCCATATGTTTTTTACGTTAAGGTTAATCTGTTTAGGTACGCAGCAATTATCGTGCAGATGCTGCGTGGCGCATTCTGCTACAAGATAAAAAGAAAAAGCCGAAGCGACAGAAAATTTTGTTTCTGTCGCTTCGGACAATTAACTCAATAAGCTGCGTGTTTGTTAAACGCCGATCCCTTCGTGATTATTGGCTTTCACCGAATGAATGAAATCGTGGACGTCAGCAGTAATATCCTGACTGCCTTGCAGGACGCGAATAAACGCGCTGCCGATAATGGCACCCTGTGCGTAGTTGCACGCTTTTTCAAAAGTGGCGTTATCCTTAATGCCAAAACCGATCAGACGCGGATTACGCAGCTGCATGGCGTCGATGCGGTCGAAATAGGCTTCCATGTTGTCGCTGACGCCCGACTGGGAGCCTGTGACGCTAGCGGAGGAAACGGTATAGATAAAGCCCGTGCTCATCTCATCAATTTGCCGGATGCGCGCTTCGGAGGTTTGCGGCGTTACCAGAAAGATGTTTAAAAGACCATGTTTTTCAAAAATTGTCTTGTATTCATTTAAATAAACATCCATCGGCATATCGGGCAAAATCAGCCCGTCCACGCCTACTTCTGCACATTTCTGACAAAACCTTTCGATCCCGAACTGAATAACCGGATTGACGTAGCCCATCAGCAGCACGGGCATCGTGATGCCATCTTCGCGCATCTCTTCCAACTGCTCCAAAAGCAGCCGCACTGTCATGCCATTTTCCAGAGCCTGCTGATTGCTGAGTTGAATGGTTTCGCCATCGGCTACGGGATCGGAATACGGCATTCCGATTTCTACCAGGTCGGCGCCCGACTCCTGTAAAGCAGACAGAACCCGACGGGTATCCCCTACTTGTGGAAAACCTGCCGTAAAATAAACGTTGAGGTTGCCGGAAGGCTGCAGTGCAAAAAGTGCTTCGATTCGGTTCATTCCTTCGTCCAGTAATCGACTACCAGTACTTTGTCCAGATGGGGGCTAAGCGTTTCGCCGAAAGCTTTATGGTCAGGGTGCGGCAAATACACGGCACGGTCTTCCTCGCTTTCAAAAGTCAAGAAGTAGGCGTGCGTATAGCCTTGGTTCAGGCCTTCTGGGCTATTGTTCATTCCCCATTCGAGCGATTTAATCTCATCGATTTTGGAGGGCAAAGCCAGGAAAGCGTCTTCGACCTCCCTGACCTGCTCGGGGGTGGAAGAATCTTTAAATTTAAAAAGTACGACGTGGCGGAGCATTTTTTCGGATTCGGTTGGTTCGAGGGTAGTTTC
>NZ_JBGSXF010000538.1:0-5052 GCF_041751555.1 Persicitalea sp.
GGACACTGAGTTCGGAGACGGGACGCAGGAGCCTTTCCTGGAAAAGAAAGAAGTCGATTTCCTGCTGGATACCCTAGCGCCTTATTTGAAAATAAAACCAACGGCTACTGACCTTACGGCGGGCTTTGGCGGCTTACGCCCACTATTAGCTGCCGACCCGACTAAGTCCACCAAAGGCCTTACCCGCGACCATGAGGTAGAGCACGACACGGATTCCAACCTAGTTAGTTTGCTGGGCGGTAAATGGACGACTTACCGCCTGATGGCTAGAGACGCCGTAGAGAAAGTAGAAGAACTATTAGGGGAAACGAACCCCTGCCTCACAGCCAACCACCTGCTGGCAGGCGGCGAAAACTTCGAATACGACGCCTGGAAGACTATTCAGGAAGAATATGACCTGGATGAGGATACCTGCAAGCACCTGATCTTGAAGTACGGATCACGAGCCGACAAAGCTGTGGGGCTGATTAAAGAAGACGCTTCCCTGGCCGAGCGATTAGTACAACGCCTTCCCTACCTCAAGGCCGAAGTGGTGTACGCAGTACGCTCCGAAATGGCTGTCACACCCCGCGATTTTCTGGCCCGCCGCATCCGCCTGGAGATAACCGACTGGGATGCCACGCTCGAGTGCCTGCCAACTGTCTGCGACCTGATGGGTCAGGAGCTGCATTGGGACTCTGCCACAGAGCGGCACATGGCCAATGACTACACGACGATGGTAAGGGCCTTTCAGCGGGAAGCGGGAGAGTGAGTAGTTGTGCCAGGATTCTATTTTGGCATTGCTGATTTATTACCTACTAATGACCTTCCCTAGTGCTCTTTCCCGAAATTCATCTCTCCCGCCTCCACCTTCGCTGTCAAGTGATTCTCCCTTGGTGGTATCGGGCAGTTATAGCCTTCTGAATAAGCGCAATAAGGGTTGTAGGCTTTATTGAAATCCAAGACACAGCTTGTGCCTTCTATGTCTTTCATCCTAAAATCAAGGTAGCGTCCACCACCATAGGTTTCGTGGCCGTTTGTTAGGTCCTTGAAAGGGACAAAGAGATAATCGCGGTACTGCGGCATCCGGCGCAAATCCAGGCTTTGGTATACATTCAGGGTCTGCTTTTTTCCTTTCAACACAAACCGCAATTCCCCGTACTTTACATAGGGCTTTCGCATTCCGCTGTAAGTCAGCATCTCGAACGGCTCGCTGCCAGTCGTCGCTACAAATTCCGCCTTAATTCGGAAAGCAGGATTCGGTTTGTAGAATCGCAAATAAGCCAGATCAGCTTCCTGCAATGGCGAGTTGGTTGTTTTCAAGAACTCCGCCTTGTACTCTTCCCGATGCAGCGCGATCTCATCTTCAAAATCCTGCGCCCTCACAAACGGGTTAGTCGCAGCCAGAATAAAAGTCAACCCAAAAAGAAGTCGGTATTTCATCTTGATAAAAAAATTTTAATATAAGCTGATATTTAAAATCCTGAAAACCAAAAGTATAAAAGGTGATTCTCGAACCGTTCGCCGTTGACCGGTGACCGTTAACCGCCAATTCATCATTCATCACTCATCACTCATCATTCCAAATTTTTGCTTTCTTGAAATAATTATCCCTAAATTCACCAAGCCAAACTAAACCAAAAACTCCAATAACTCCCCCATGTCGTACACCAAACGTGTCCTGATTGCCGAAGACAGCTCGGTCATCCAAAACCTAGCCCGCAAGATTCTGGAATTCCAAAATTACGAAATCACCGCTGTTAAAAATGGTGAGCAGGTACTTCAATTGCTCGAAAAAGAGAAGTTCGACATCATTCTGCTGGACATCAATATGCCCATCATGGATGGCATGGAGTGCGCCCGCAGCATTCGTGGCTTGAAAGACACCGAAAAATCCAAGACGCCCATTGTAGCTATTACGGGCAATGCCAAGAACTACACCGACGAAGATTTCAAGGAAGCGGGCTTCAACGATGCCCTGATGAAGCCCCTCAACTTTGACCGCCTGGTGGAAGTGGTGGCGAATTTGACGGAATAGTTCGCATGAAGGTTACGCTTCTCGGTACCGGCACGTCGCAGGGCGTCCCCGTGATCAACTGCGACTGCGCCGTATGCCGTTCCCTCGATTACCGCGACAAGCGACTTCGTGTGTCGGTCTGGATCGAAGTGGACGGCAAATCGTTCATCATCGATACCGGTCCCGATTTTCGGCAGCAGGTACTCCGGGCGCGTGTCAGCAAACTCGACGCTATCCTGTTCACGCACGAACACAAGGACCACACCGCTGGGCTTGACGACGTGCGAGGCTTCAATTTTTCCCAGAAAAAGGACATGCCGCTCTACGGGCGGCGCCAAGTGCTGGATCAGATCAAGACCGAGTTTGCCTACGCCTTCGTCGAAAAACCCTACCCCGGTGCGCCGCGTCTGCAACTGCATCCCATCGAAAACGAGCCCTTCGAGGTGGAGGGCGTCACCCTGACCCCAATCCAGGTCATGCACCATCTGTTGCCCGTTTTCGGTTTCCGCATTGGCGACTTCGCTTACATCACCGACACCAACTACATCGCCGAAGAAGAACTCAAAAAACTAGAAGGCACCAAAATCCTCGTCCTCGACGCCTTACAGCGCGAAGATCACCTCTCGCACTTCACACTTGCCCAGGCCCTGGCTCTCATCGAACGCCTCGACATCCCCCAAACCTACCTGACCCACCTCAGCCACCGCATGGGCAGGCACGAAGAAGTAGAAAAAGAACTGCCGGAGGGGGTGAGGTTGGGATATGATGGATTGCGTTTGACGCTGCCGTCAGGCACAAATCCACAAAGCGATAAAGCCACAGAGTAGGCTGGCGCAAGAAGAGTGTTGATGCCTTTATTTTTTCACTTTGTGGCTTTGGGCCTTTGTCGCTTTGTGGCTCTAACACCACGCTCTCATACACCACCACCGCCATGCACCAAAACCACTACTTTCTCCGCCAACTTGCTCCGGCGCTTGACCGTGAGATCGGGGGTAAGCAGTTTTTGGAAGCGTTTAGCCAAGAACGGGACGAGATTATTTTGGTGTTCGCCGAGGGACGGGGGAAGCATAATTTCTACAAGCCCTTCTTCATCAAAGCCTCGCTGCGGCCTGACTTCGCCAGTCTGAGTTTTCCCGAGCAGTTCGACCGTGCCCGCCGGAATAGCGTGGATTTGTTCACCGATTTGTACGAACAAAAAGTTGATCACGTGCGGGCCTTCGACAACGAGCGGGCTCTGGGGATTTATCTGGAAAATGGCGAGGTGCTGGTGTTCAAGCTATTTGGGAACCGTTCCAACATCGTACGTTTTAATCCTGACGGCGAAGTACTTGATGTTTTTAACAACAAACTCACAGGCGACCATGCCCTCAAACTTGAGGAACTCGACCGGACACTGGATCAATCTTACGAAGCGTTTTTAGCGGAGGGTGAGCGCTTCGAGAAACTTTTTCCGACTTATGGAAAAGTAGTAAAAGGGTATTTGAAGCCAAAACTGGAAGCCGTCGAAATCCCTGAGGAGAAGTGGGAGATTATTCAGGAAGTGTTGCAAAAACTCCTGGCCCCTACTTTTTACCTAACTCATCTACACCATCTGCCCACGTTCTCGCTGCTGCCCGTGGGCGAGATTACCGAGACGTTCGACGATCCGCTGAAAGCGCTCAATCGGTTTTACTATGCTTACGCCCGGATCGGCAATCTTGAAAAGGAAAAGGCTGACTGGCTGCGGATGTTGCAGAAGCGCATCAAGCAAACCGAAAACTACCTAGCCAATTCATTCCAAAAACTTGTGGCGTTGGAAGAAGGCGGCAAAAACGAGGAGTTGGGCCACATCTTGATGGCTAACCTGCACCAGATTCCCGAACGCGCCGAGCGCGTGGAACTGCACGACTTCTACCGCGACCAACCGATTTCCATTAAATTAAAAAAAGACCTTTCTCCGCAGAAGAACGCGGAAATGTACTACCGCAAAGCCAAAAATGAGAAAATAGAAACGGATAAAATCCAGGAAAACCTGGACTTGCGGGAAAGAGACCTGGCACAAGTGCGTGAGCACTACGCCGCTATCGAAAAAATCGACTTGCTGCGCGACCTGCGCAACTACATCAAGAAAAATGGACTTGCCCCCGGCAAAACCACCGAAGATCAGGGCCAACTTTTCCGCCGTGTCGAGTTTCAGAACTACGTAATTCTGGTCGGTAGGAATGCCAAAAACAACGACCTGCTCACCCAGCAATACGCCCATAAAGAAGACCTTTGGCTGCACGCCCGCGATGTCACAGGCTCGCATGTCCTCATCAAGTACCAGGCGGGCAAGAAGTTCCCGGCACCCGTCATTGAACGCGCCGCCGAACTGGCCGCCTGGTACTCCAAGCGCCGCACCGACAGCCTATGTCCGGTGATAGTCACGCCGAAAAAATTTGTAAGAAAGCCTAAGGGCTTGCCACCCGGCGCGGTGGTAGTGGAGAAGGAGGAGGTGGTGATGGTTCAGCCTTTGGGGGAAATGAAAGATGGTTAATGGTCAAAGGTCAACGGTTAAACGGCGTTCTACGCTATCATTTTTATATTTGATAGCGACGACATACGAATTTCGCGAACCGTTAACCGTTAACCGTTGACCCCTTTCCCCCTGACTCCTTCGAGGGCAACGATTCCACCTCTGCATCCAACTCCCGGTACGCCGAATACAATTCAAGCATCTTCTGATTCGACTCGCTGAGTTGCATCTGCACCTTCCAGTTCATGCTGGCGGCGAGTTGGTACATCATCAGTTGTATCTGGTTGTTGGCGATGCGGGGCAGGTCGCTTTCCATCGCTTTTTCGTTCATCACGTCTTTGGCTTCGGACAGGATGTTGGTCAAATCGTCGGTTTTGAAACGGTTGATCCATCCGGATTCGATATCGTAGAACTTGTACTCCGTGTCCATCGACAGGATTTCCGGGGCCGGGAAGTACTCGACCACCAACTGCCGACTCTCGCCCTCGACGCGCCAACGCACTTTGGAAAAATCAAAGCCGACCAGCACTTTGGCCTTGGCAATGATGAGGGCCTTTTTTTT
>NZ_JBGSXF010000539.1:0-6820 GCF_041751555.1 Persicitalea sp.
TGATCAAAATCCGTCACATCCATTGGCATTACAAGAACCTTATCATCCGGTAGGCCTGTCGCCGCCTTAACGCGCTCGAGTTCTTCGGCGCGCCGGGCACTCAATATAAGATTTGCGCCCTGCTTAGCAAGCTCCAATGCCAACGCTTCGCCGATGCCGGACGAAGCCCCGGTGATCCAGGCGACTTTGTTGGTGAAGTAGGTTTTCAAAAGCGTTTAATGATTGAAATGTTGAAGGGTCTAACCGTTGAAGGTGCGAGAAAATTTATCTCATTATTCATAATTCAATGAGGCACCGCTTTCATTTACTTCCAGAGTTGCCACTAGCCCGACGGGCAGGGCGCGGTTATCGGGGACATGGCCGACGGGAAAATCGAAGCAAATGGGGTAGTTGTAAGCCTGGGTATGATCGAGGATGATTTCGTAGTCGGTTTTGCCGAAGGTCGGCTCGGGGTTGTCGTGCGAGTCGGTTAACTGGCCGACGATCATCCCTGCTAAGTTTTGGAGTTGCCCGGCTCGTTTAAGCTGCACCATCATTCGGTCTATATTATAGAGGTACTCGTTGATGTCTTCGATGAACAGAATTTTACCCGCCGTGTCCACCGCCGATTGCGAGCCGACCAAGTGTGCCAGGAGGCACAAATTACCGCCCGTGACCGGGCCTTTTCCACTTCCCTCCCGATTGAAGGGATGCATTGGGATTTCATAGGCAAGTGGTTCTCCAAAGAGAGCCTTCCGCAACGATTCCAGGCCTTCCCCGCCGCCTTCGTTAGTCATAGTTTTGACCATCGGTGCGTGGATGGCCGCAAAGCCCAGGGCATTGAGGTGCGAAAGAAAAACCGTTAGGTCGCTGAACCCTACCAGCCATTTGGGTGATTTTTTGAACTGAGCAAAATTGAGGTCGTCCACAATCCTGGAACAGCCGTAACCGCCCCGCGCAGCCAAAATGGCTCGGATGTTAGGATTGTCCAGCATCTTTTGTAATTCTTCGCGCCGCTGCTCGTCCGGCGCGGAGTACTGAAAATGTTCGTCGTGTAGCGTCGCTCCCTCCAGAATCTCCAAATCCCACTGATTGCGCAGAACTTGCAAGCCTGCCTGACAATCTTCGTATCGAACCCGGCTGGCCGGGGCCATCACACCCACCGTGTCGCCGGGTTTCAGGTAGGGTGGAAGCGTTACTTTTTTGGGCATAGGTGAGCGGTTCAAGTATTGAGGGAGGCAGGACGGTGGCGGTCGATGTCGGAAACTCGAACCGCAATGTTGCCCTGCGCGCTGGTATCGAACATCGGCTCAAATTTCGCCCCCCAGAGAACTTCCTCATAGTGATAGGAATAACGGGCGTGGACTTGTTGCATGAAGGTTTCATCCGTAGCCCGAATGATGATCAGGAACTCGGCATCGGTCTCGTTCAGGCTTTTTACAGTTGCATTGTAGAGCGGACTTTCTTCCGTGATGGGATGGACGATGGTCCAATTCAATGGAAAATAATTGACGTGGCCGCGCTCCAGTTCCAGCGGGTAATATCTCCGGGTTTTGGCTCCGCTCGGCAGCACCTCCAGGCACGATAGCGTCACCTCAACGTCCAGGTCGATGAGTTCACTGTCGCGTTCGTGGATGATGCGGAACATCAGGCCGTTGATGTCTAGGTAAGGCGAAATGACGGCGTGCTTGCTGAAACGAATGCGCGGCGTCGAACGGGAAAAGCGACCATAGAGCAAACCCGTCGCCAGTGCGATGAGCAGCAGACCCGTCAGCGCTTCGGAGGCCGCAATGGCGTTGGTCCAGAAGCCCGTGGGACTGATGCGTCCGTAACCTACCGTGGTGAGAGTTTGGGAACTGAAGAAATAAGCCTCCCAGAAATCGGGCAATTGGTGGTTGTTGTTGACGCCCTCCAAATACTCGATGCCCACGAGAAGGTACAGGCTGGCAAAAAATAAATTCAGGACAAAGTACAGCAGAAAGACCATGCCCAGAAAGTTCAACCAACTCATGGTAATCAGCCGGTGGTACCAGTTGACACTATCTAAATTAGAATCCCCCACACGACGCACGTTGAAACTACCGTCTTTGTTGACTAAGCGACTTTGTTCGCTGGTAATCTTGGTGCCAAATCCGAGATCCTTTCGGCTCTCTTCCTGGTTCAGCATCGTGCTTCTATGAGTGGTGGGTAGTTTTTTAGCCACGTGTTTTCAATTAGGACGGGGTCGCCCGTGTGATTGGTGAATGCCGGACGGCGGGGCGCCCCGAGGCGGTCGCCCGGCGATTAAGGAATATTGCTTTCGCCGGATTTATTAAAGTGTTCCGACATCCCAAATTAAATAAAGACGACATCCTCGATCAATTCTGCTTTCATCTCCCGGTTAATAAGTTCGATGATTTTTTTCTTGGCGTGGACAAGTTCGTTACGCAATGGGGCGGATTCTATTTGTAGAAATAAAATATGGTCGCGTACATATACCTTTTGCGTGCGGGACGAAATAGGATGCCCCATGATCTTAGCCCAGTGCGCCGTGACGTAGCTCTCCTCGAAGCCCTGCTTCATGTGCGGCTTGCCAAAAACGTATTCGATAGCCTCCTTCAACGGCGTGACGCCTGGCTTGCGCGAAGTCCTCTCCTTGTCGAATTTATAGTGTTGGGCCATGAGCCGGGAGTTTTGGAGTAAAATGGGAAAAACTGATATCGACAAAGATAGAAAGAATGCTCGGCTCAATGCCCGGCTACTGGAATCGACATCCAGGGAATACCAAAACTTTGATCGGGAGGGCTTTTGTTCCCAGGAATTTTGCCAAAAAAAGACGACTTGACTTGGAATTCCGTCGTTTGGGCCTTAATATTGTGGCATACGAGTCAATTGCTTCGCAGATCGGCGGTTGATTTATAGAGAAGAGGCTAGAGAATGGGCTCATAGAACCTCTGGCAACCTACCCCACGCGCAACCGGGACAAGGTGCTAACTCCCACCTAAATACATTTAGGAAATATAAACCAAAACCCGCGCATGAACCAGCATCACCCGCATTCCGTCTTCGGCGTGGCCCAGTGCCAGCCCACTTTACCGTTCAATCTGGCCCCGGCTGGTTTCTACGGTATTTTTTGTTGCATGTGCGCCTGACCTGGCAAATTTCCTTTTTCAAGGTGTTCTCCCGGTTGTCTCGCCAGTGCTGCTGGCTGCGCATAGTCATCACTTGGCGAACACATAGGCTCACCCCAACAACAGTTAAACCTTTCAACACTTAAACACTTAAACAAAAACCCCATGTCACAAGAAGCCCCCCAACATTTCGAAACCCTTCAACTACACGCCGGCCAAGAGCCTGACCCTACGACTAAATCGCGGGCTGTACCGATTTACCAAACTACTTCCTACACTTTCAATGATTCTGAGCACGGAGCTAACTTGTTTGCCTTGAAAGAGTTCGGGAACATCTACACCCGCATCATGAATCCCACGACCGACGTGTTCGAGAAGCGCATGGCAGCGCTGGAAGGCGGCGTGGCGGCACTGGCGACGGCTTCGGGCCACGCGGCGCAGTTCCTGGCGATTAATAATATTACGAGCGTCGGCGATAACTTCGTGACGACCTCTTTTCTGTACGGCGGCAGCTATAACCAGTTTAAGAACTCGTTCAAGAATATTGGCGTCGAGGCCCGCTTTGCGGATGGTGACGACGTATCAAGTTTTGAAAAACTAATCGATGATAAAACCAAGGCCATTTATCTGGAAACTATTGGTAACCCCAGTTATAGTGTTCCTGATTTCGAGGCGTTTGCCAAACTAGCCGAGAAGCATGACCTGCCTATAATAGTGGACAACACCTTCGGGGCGGGAGGCGCGATTTGCCAGCCCATCAAGTGGGGGGCGCACATCGTGGTCGAGTCGGCGACAAAATGGATCGGCGGCCACGGTAATTCTATGGGCGGTGTGATCGTGGATTCGGGTAAGTTCAACTGGGGCAACGGCAAGTACCCGCAGTTCACCGAACCCTCAGACAGCTACCACGGTCTGGTCTTCAACGACGTATTTGGGATGGACGGACCATTCGGCAATATCCAGTTCATCATCCGCGCCCGCGTAGAGGGGCTGCGCGACTGGGGGCCGAGCCAAAGTCCATTTAATGCCTTCCTGCTGCTGCAGGGTTTAGAAACACTGGCCCTACGCGTGGAACGTGCCTGCGAAAACGCCCTCAAACTAGCCCAATGGCTCAAAAATCACGAAGATGTGGAGTCGGTCAACTACTCCGGGCTGGAAGGCAGCAAGTACCATAAGGTTGCCGCCAAGTACCTTACGCGCGGCTCGGGCGCGGTACTTTCCTTTAAGTTGAAAGCGGGCAAAGAAGCAGCAGATCACTTCGTGAACTCGGTGAAAATGATTAGCCACCTGGCCAACGTGGGCGACTCCAAAACGCTCATTATTCACCCGTCCAGCACCACGCATTCCCAGTTGTCTGCCGCTGACCAGCTCAACGCGGGCGTAATTCCCGGCGAACTACGTGTGTCAGTGGGGATCGAACACATCGACGATATCAAAGCTGATATGGAACAAGCCTTCGCGCAAATTTCGGTACCAGCTTGAACCCGAATGGCGGCTGCGCCAAAAAGTCGGAGCCGCCATTTTTTTTCAAAAAGGATTCAAAAATCGCAACGCTGAACCTCCATTCGCATCGGCGTACCGATCAATTGTCAAGTGAATGCATTCTGAGAAAAAAGTATTCAAATACCCGTACTCCTTCCCGTTGGAATCGGGCCAGAGCCTGCCTGGCTTTGAATTGGCCTACACGACCAGTGGTGTCCGAGCGGAAAACGATGATAATATCGTCTGGGTCTGCCACGCCCTTACGGGCAGCGCTAATGCCGCCGAGTGGTGGGACGGGCTAGTCGGCCCAAACACGCACTTCGACCCGGAGCGGCATTTTGTCGTCTGTGCCAACGTGCTGGGATCATGTTACGGCTCCACCGGACCATTGTCCGTCGATCCGCTAACGAAGCAGCCTTACTACCATGACTTTCCTAACGTGACGGTGCGCGACGTGGTGAACGCGCTGGACTTACTGCGGCAGGAATTGGAAATCAAGCGGATCAAGGTGTGTCTGGGTGGTTCGCTGGGTGGTCAGCAGTCGCTGGAATGGGCCATTCAACAACCGGATTTGTTTGATGAATTGATTCTCATTGCCGCCAACGCCGTGCATTCTTCATGGGGCATCGCCTTTAACGAATCCCAGCGTATGGCCATCGAAGCCGACGCCTCCTGGAAAGAAAAAACGCCCGAGGCTGGGCTGCTGGGCATGGCGGCCGCGCGGTCGTTCGCGCTGCTATCGTATCGTAATTACGATACTTATAATTTTACGCAAGCCCGCGATAATCCAGACCAAACCGACGAATTTCGGGCGTCGTCGTACCAGCGCTACCAGGGCGATAAATTCATGAAACGCTTCAATGCCTTCTCGTACTGGACTTTATCTAAAATGATGGACACCCACAACGTTGGCCGCAACCAGGGAGGTATAGTTAATGCCCTCGGTCAGGTAAAAACCAAAACGCTGGTACTTGGCATCAAGTCCGACATGCTATTCCCGGTTGTGGAGCAGCAGTTCCTGGCGCGCCATATCCCCGACGCCGAATACCGGGAAATCGACTCGCTCTACGGCCACGACGGTTTTTTGATTGAGTACAAGCAGTTGACGCAGATTATCCGAGCGTGGCAAGAGAGTAAGGGAAAGCTGGAAATGGCGTGAGGGAGCGAGTGCAAGTGTTTTGAAAATTCTTTTATCTTTGGAAAATGACAAACTAAAAGATTTAGGTGATGAAAGAGCCGAATAGAAAACTCAATGAAGCCCAAACTGCGATCCTTCGGCTTTTCGGTCGGGAAATGGATCAAGAGGAAATTGCTGAATTGAGAGACACGTTAGTCGATTTTCTCGATAAGCAGCTTCAGAAGGAACTCGACCGAGTGATGAAGGAAAAGAATATTTCACTCGAAGATATTTCAAACCTAGGCATTAAAGGCAATCGCACTGAGTATCTGAACGAAATTCGCCGCCAGAAAGGCCGATGAAATGCGTGATAGACACAAATGGTTTGTTGCGTTCCATTCCATCAAAGAGTAAGCTTCGTTGGTTGTACGATTCCTGGAAAGCGAAAAAATTCGTTTGGGTCGTCAGCAATGAAATTATTACGGAATATGCAGAAGTAATTGAAAGAGAGTACAGTTTGCAAGCTGCTGATATTGTGATCGAAACAATCCTTACCTCCATTAATCATCAGCGAACCGAAGCATCCTTTAAATGGCAATTAGTAGAAAAAGACCCTGACGATAACAAATTTGTTGACTGCGCCATTGCCTCCAATGCCGACTATCTAGTGAGTGACGACAAGGATATTTTGCAACTTAGCAAAATCCCGAGCCTATTCCCGCCCATACCAATTATTAATTTTGACACTTTTCGCGAGGTGCTTGGCGTGTGATCTCTGAAAACTGATTCCTAATTATTCAAACGAATTTCACCGCAGCAACTGCACCCACCCCTTGAAAGCCAACGGCTCCGCCTCGCGCTGCACCGACTGGAACCTCACCTTCGCCTCGTAGAAATATTGTCCGGCGGGCAAGTCTTGCCCGGCGCTGCTCCGGCCATCCCAGTTTATAGCCAAATCCACCGTCTCGAATACCTTCACACCCCAGCGGTTGAAGACCGTGAACTCCGTTTTGTCCAAAAACTCGGGGCAGTTCAGCGGCGTGAAGCTGTCGTTCTTGCCGTCGTTGTTGGGTGTAAAGACGTTGGGTAGCGCGTACTGCGGACAATTGTCCTTACAGACTGTGTTGCTGGG
>NZ_JBGSXF010000540.1:0-42492 GCF_041751555.1 Persicitalea sp.
GCAGTCGGGCCAGCAGAATACGGGTACTGCCCTGCAGTCAGGCAACGTAGCACGCAGCACGATCAACCTGACCCAGCGCAAGGACAACAACATGGCCACGCTGACCCAGACCCAGGGTGATCTGAACGTGATCGCGGTTCGTCAGATTCCTGACAACTTCGACACGCAGATGAACACGACGACCATCAGCCAGGCTGGTAGCGAAAACGAAGCTCGCCTGACGCAGACGGGCTACAACAACTCGTTCTCGCTGACCCAAACGGGAAACGAGCACAGGGTTCGGCAGAACGGTACCAATCTTTTCGCCCTGCAAAGTGGCAACGGCAACACGGCCGATCTGACTCAGTCGGGCAATGGTGATGGTGCGGCCGGTGGTCACACGATCAACTTCGACCAGTCGGGTACGAGCAACACGGCTGACATCGACCAGTCGGGTACGGGTGACAACGAAATCACGCTGATCCAGCAGGACGACGACAACGACGCCACGCTGTCGCAGGATGAAGGTTCTAACAACATCATTGTGGTGAATCAGAACCCTGACAACGCCGGTACAATGGGCGGCATGGTGATGATCAGCCAAACGGGTGGTAGCGACAACGAGGCTCGTCTGAGCCAGACGGGCAAGGAGAACGAACTGACGCTGACGCAAGACGGCGACGGTAACATCCTCCGCCTGAGCGGTGCTAACAACACGGCTGTTCAGGCTGGTGACGATAACACAGCGTTGTTGAGCCAAACTGGTGAAGACCATATCATCAACTTCAACCAGGGTGGTATGCGTAACTCAGCCACCATCACGCAAATGAATGGCACCTTCTAAGGAGTAGCCAATCATTCTGCGGAATAGTGCAGTACGGCATGAAGACCGGGCCGAAAGGTTCGGTCTTCATGCTTTTTTTATGTAAGCAATATTTCCCCCCAATGGGAGTTCTATAACTGACTCCCCAATAGCCGGAAGACTGAAAATTCCGAGGCATCACAAACTTTAACCTTTTAGACATAACCAGATGAAAAATACACTCCTCATTCTGGGGTTGATCGGTTCCGCCACGGCGGTATCCGCGCAGACTACCCCCCAAAAAAATCAAATCGTGCAACAAGGCAACAACAACGTCTTTCAATTGGAAGTAAAAGGCACTCCGGGCGACACGCTTCCCCGCACCCGGGTCATTACCCAAAACGGTACGAATCAAATCCTGATCGACACGACTGCCGTGTCTGGCTCCGCCGAAGGAGTCATGGAAAACGTAGCCGTGGAGCAGCGCGGCAAGAAGAATGTCGTAGCGATCGAAACCAAAGGCGGGAAAGGAAACTCGGTGCAGGTAACGCAATCAGGATCAGGCAATACGGTTTCTATTAAGCAAAACTGAGTCCGGCAGTTTTTCGTAATTGCGTTAGTGGATGACCATTCGATAAATCGATTGGTTTTGTTTATAAAATTTTAAAAAAATTACGATACCTTTGCAACTCTTTTCGGGAGGGGCGCGTACCTTAATGAAACACACATAACAAATTAGCTATGGCCAATACTATCAAACAAACCGCCGGGTTGGCTTTCTTGCTGCTCATGGGTTCGACTTTTGCCCAGGCTCAGCAATTGGGTACCGACCCGGAACTTACCGTTCTCAACAAATCAGACCTGATGATGCAGAGCAGTCTTACAAACGCTTCTTCTTCTTCGGTGCAGGTGATGCAGGTAGGGCAAGTCACAAGCTACCAGCAGGGGGACGGCAACCGTCAGTACGTGAATCCCAACGCCGGAGAAAACAACCTGCGTCTGGTTCAGCAGGGCGACTTCAACAACATGGATCTGAACTTGCTGGGTGAGGGCAACACTTATCAGTTTTCACAACTGGGTAATAACAATGACCTACAGCTTCGCAGCCTGGAAGCCAGCAACAATACGCTGCAGATCATCCAGCGCGGCAACAGCAACCAACTCATTGACAATGGTTCCGGCTTACTGGATCGCCCCATCAGGATTGAACAGAGCGGCGGCATGAAAGTGTTAATCAATGGGCAGTAAATCGAAAATATTTCCGGCAATAATGTGCCTGCTGGGCATACTGCTGTTCGGAGAATGCCGGGGACAAGATGTGGAGAGTGGAGGAAGTGTGGAAGGGTATTTCGATGAAAGCCAGGCTGTGGCGCAGGAACAAAACCTTTTTCTGGAGAGTGCTACCGGTATCTTTTTGCTGGATGAAACCCGCACTAAAAACGGGCGGGATTTTTACGAGTACGTTTACCAGAGGTGGCTCACTATTCAGTCGGATACCACTCTTATTTCACCCACTGCCTTTGCCGATATTGGCGAAGAACTCACTGTCTCCATCGACGAGCAGCCCGTGCCGGGTGGCATTGGCACTTCTACCATCGTCTCGGTCTCCGTCAATGATGTCATGATTTACCAACAGTTCCTCCAGCCGCGTCTCGGGGTGGTGGAAGAAATGGCGGGTGATGCCGCCAATATGTTGACGCAGTACATACAATATTTTCAGGAATACCAAAAACAGCTAGGCAGCGAAGACCAAAAGGGAAACGGAATTTACTAGACGATTTAGGCCAGAGATAAATGTTACTATGAAAAAAATCACTTTACTTATCTTCTTCATGATGTTGGGTGTGACAGCCACTATGGCTCAGCAGCTCAACTACCGCCCCCAAAACCCTGCTTTTGGCGGGAATACTTTCAACTACCAGTGGCTGCAAAGTTCCGCCACGGCCCAGGATAAGCTAAAAGATCCTAACGCAACCGATTTTACTACTTCCCGAACCAGCTCGCCTACCAACCGTAACTCGCTGGATGATTTTTCGCAGACCTTGAGTCGGCAGATCCTCAACCGGATTAGTTCTCAACTACTGGCTAATCAATTTGGCGAGGACGCTTTGCAGGAGGGTACCTTCCAGTTTGGCGACCTGCGTGTGGATGTCACCAACGGCTCCACCGGAGTGAATATCCGTATCGTGGATGGTAAGGGTGGCGAGACCACCGTCACTGTTCCCTATTTCTGAAAGCAGTTACTGCTCCCCTTCCTCATTTCCTCATTGTTTTTTAGAAAATGCATCTGAAAAAGTACCTGGTCAAGCCTGGCTTGATTACCCTCATCGCCTTAGTGGGCGGCTGCAGGGCCTATTTTCATCAGCCCACCGCCCTCCACTCGGCTCGCCTGGGTGAAGAAACTACGATCACTGATGAACTGCGACTACTTCCTCCACCCAAGGAAGCTCTGGCGGCGGCGGTGTACAAGTTCCGCGACCAAACCGGACAATACAAGCCCGCCGAAACCTCCAACTTCTCCACTGCCGTCACGCAGGGTGCTACCAACATTCTCCTCAAGGCGATGGAGGATAGCAAGTGGTTTCTGAACATCGAGCGGGAGAACGTAAGTAACCTGCTCAACGAGCGGAAAATCATGCGCTCCAGCATGACGCAGTACAACAATGCCAACGAACTGCTCCCGCCGCTGCTGTTTGCGGGAATGATCCTCGAAGGAGGCATCGTGTCCTACGACGCCAATATCATCACAGGCGGTGCGGGACTCCGGTACTTCGGAGCGGGCGGTTCTACCGAATACCGGCAGGATCGCGTGACGGTTTACCTGCGGGCCATCGCCACCCGCAACGGTAAAATTCTTAAAACGGTTTATTCTTCCAAGACCATCCTTTCGCAATCCGTGAATGCCAGCTTGTTTCGTTATGTGCGTTTCAAGCGCATTTTGGAGGCGGAGACGGGTTTTACGACCAACGAACCTTCGCAAATGGCCGTGACAGCGGCTATCGAAAAAGCCGTGCAGGCGCTAATTATGGAAGGAATCAAGGACAACTTGTGGTTGGCTGATGAAAAATATGCTGAACAGACCCAGCAGCAGATGGCCGATTACGAAGCTGAAAAAGCCGAAATGCAGGGAACCGATATTTATGGCGTCACCAACTCCACCGAGCGGCCGCGCCTTAGCATTACGCCTTATGTATCGATGCTGCGGCTGAACGGCGACTACGCCATTCGTAGCTGGAAGCCCGGTTATGGACTGAACGTCAACTACAATATAACCCCAAAGTGGGGCGTTCAGGCAAATGGCTTCATGAGTTCGTTTTCGACGTTCACGAAGGATCGCTCTTTCACCTTAGATCGCAACTGGCGCAATGCCGACCTGTCGGTCGTTTATCAAGGATTGCCCTACCAGCGCATTACCCCATTTGGAAGCCTGGGCATGGGTCTGTCGCAGACCTCCACGGGGAATGGCTTTTCCAATAATCTCAAAACCTTCTCGTACGCCAAAGCGGGCGGAGGGCTGGAGGCACTGGTGAGTAATAAGATCGGTTTCCGGATGATGGCCGATTACTATTTTATGACCAACGACCAGGTGGACGACATCGCCAATGGCCAATTGAATGACTCGTTCTTGCGGCTCTCGGGCGGCATATCGTTCTACATTGGTCGGGGCTCCAAAAAGCGGGCCGTAACAGCACCCGTGTTGAATCAGACCCCCGCTACAAACTAGGAGACGATCCCCTTTATTCGATAAAATATTTCTGATAACAACATCATTTCTATGTCATTCATGAATTTCAAATTTAGCCGCATTGCAGTGTTCCTGGTGGTTGCGTTGACTGCGCTCTGGTCAGCGTCCTGTACCGAGGATGTGTTCGTAACTCCCAAAGTATTCGGTAAGATTACGGGCAAAGTAATCGATAACGTGACGAAGAAGCCTTTATCGGATGTATTGATAAAGCTCAATCCTTCGGGAAGGAGCCTATTGACTGACACGACGGGTAATTTCTTGTTCGATAGTCTCACGGTTGGAAGCTATACGATCAGCGCTGAGAAAACATCCCTTTTCAACGAGTACGTCACTGTGGAAGTCGCTGATAGCCAGAATCCGGTCGTTACGATTTATATGTCGGAGGACATCAAGTCCAACCGTGCTCCGACTCAGCCCACCAGACCGATTCCCGCCACGGGTACTACGCTGAGTGGCGTCAATGGCCAGTTGTTTGCCTGGACCGCTACCGATCCGGATCGTGACACGCTTACCTTCGATGTGTACCTGTTCAAGGAGGGCAGTTCGCCTGCTACGCCTTTCCGAACCAATTATGGCAACGACACTTTGTTTGTCGATAATCTGGAATACGACAAAACCTACTACTGGCAGGTAGTGGCCAAAGACAAGCGGGAGAAGGTATTCAGTGAAATCTGGACGTTCAAAACGCCGAAGTTCCCCTCGCTTAGCTACGTCTTCGCGCGGGAAACGGGCGGGATTTACCAAATCTACGCCGCCAACGACGACAAAACTGTGGTACAACTGACCACGGAAGGAAGCAACTGGCGACCCATTGTCAGCCCCGACGGGGAGAAAATCGCTTTCATTTCCAACCGCTCGACTAACCTGCACATTTTCACGATCAACCGGGACGGATCGGGGTTGCGCCAGGTCACCGACGTACCCGTAGGTGGTCTGCTAGCTCTCGACCTTTCCTTTTGCTGGGCAAACAACGGTTCTAAAATCATTTACCCCAGCAACAACCGACTCTATTCAATCAATATCGACGGGACGGGACGAACTGAGGTGGCCCGCGCCCCGTCGGGACGGCAGTTTGCCGGTTGCGATTGGAATGAAGCCACCAAAGCCATCGTGGCCCGCACCACCGGAGAAACCGTGTACGATAACCAATTGTCGATCATTTACAACGGCGGTTTCTCAACAACGATCTTCACCACTGACAAACGGATGAGCAATCCCGCAGTTTCAATCGATGGCGGCGAAATTTTGTTCTCGTTGGACACTAACCCATTGCGGAGTGAGAACGGCCGACAAATAGACGCCCGGATTTACGAGTTATACCTCGATCAGTTGCCTGAGGTATCTTTGCGAGATCTCTCGTCTGCCACGGGAACCAATAGCAACAACGCTGTGAAGCCAGCAGGCACTAATGATTTGGATCCGCGTTACTCACCCAACGGGCAAAGCATAATTTTCACGAACGTGAACAACGTCGTGGGATCGGTACCGAGCCTGTACACCACGCCCCTGGGCGGCAGCCGGAACCGAGTCAAGATCGTCTCCACCGCCGAAATGGGCTACTGGCGGCAACAGTAAAGAAGTAAGGTGCAATGAGCGGAATTGTGGGGCTAATCCGGTGGGACGGTGAAGAGCCATCCGCCGGATTAGCCCGGCAGATGGCCGACCGGATTGCCCACCGGGGAGCCGATGGAGTACACGTTCATAATTTACTGAACGTCTCTGTAGGTTATTTACACCTGAATGTTACGCCGGAGTCGTTTCAGGAAGCCCAACCGCTGGTTAATGAGCGGGGTAACGTGCTAGTTGCCGATGCCCGCATTGACAACCGCGCCGAGTTAAGGAGATTTTTGAATTTGCCCGTTGAAATCGCTGGTGATTCGATTCCCGACAGCCAATTGATCCTGAGTGCCTACGAGAAGTGGGGGGCAGATTGTCTGGATCATCTCATTGGCGATTTTGCATTTGTCATCTGGGAACCTGTTACCCAAACTATCTTTTGCGGACGCGACCATTCCGGGGTGCGTCCGTTTTATTTTCATTATGTTCCGGGCAAGTACTTTCTGTTTGCCTCGGAAATAAAAGCCCTCTGGGCATTTCCTTCTTTACCGAAAGCGATCGACAAAAGTCGTGTGGCCAACTATCTGTGCCATTGGGGACAATTCAACATTTACCAGCGCAACACATTCTTCGAAGCGGTGAGTAGTCTGCCCCCCGCACATTGCCTGCTGGTCAACGAGCAGGGAGCATCGGAGAAGATGTATTGGCGAATAGACGCCGAGAAGTACCGTTTTGAAACAGATGTGGAGTACCTGGCTGCCTTCAAAAAGGCTTTCCTCGAAGCAGTTGCCTGCCGAATCCGGACTCCATTTCCCGTAAGTGCTTTTCTGAGCGGTGGTCTGGATTCGTCTTCGGTGTCTGCCGTGGCAAGTACCTTACTGGCAGAGGAGAAGCGGACGCTTGATACCTACTACATTGATACGGAACTGGAAGAAACTTCCGAAAAGGAGTACGTTGCGCCTTTTCTAGAAATGCACCCGGTCCAACATCACGAGCAGACGGCCGACCGTGATTACTATGGCTCTTTGAAGGAAATAGCGAACATCACTGATATGCCGGAGATGTTCTCACTGACTTATAATCATTTCGCTCCGATTTTGCGCGGAGTGTCTGGCAAGAACAGCCGGGTAATGCTGACTGGGAGTGATGGCGATACCGTAGTGGGTTACGGGACGGAATGTATTTACGAGGCCATTGGACGGAACGATTGGAAAGAAGCCGTTAGACTGATGGATATGGCACACAACAGGCAGTACTACCAGGAAAAATTTGGTCGCAAAAAGGGACATGAACTGTACGCCGGACGAATGGTAAGCGTATTCTGGAAGCGTCTCCCGGCAATTTTTCCAGGACGCATCAGGTCGAGGTGGCATTTCATCAAGGGCATGTTGTTCTACCTGAAAATTTCGCCGCTATACCTGCTACGTATTGCAATCAAAAGATTTTCCAGGAAGACTAACACCGCAGCCAGCTACGAAGTTGATCCTGAGTTGGCGGCCCAATGCACTCCGTTTATGAAGGAAGGGCCGGATCACCCTCCGACTACGAATTTGCTCATCAATAGTGGCTTGTATTACCAGATGATGAGTGAGATCAGCGAGTACTACGACATCATTGGAGCGCGTCACCAAGTGCAGATTTGCCACCCTTTCTTCGATAAGAGACTGATCGAATTATGTCTGTTCATTCCTGCTAAATTGAAGTTTTACGAGGGGTACGGTCGAGGCCCACTTCGGGTAGCCATGCGTGATTTTTTACCAGAAAAAATTTTGCAACGAAAGGGAAAAGCCGACTTTACGGCGAGCGTCGATGAGCAGTTGAACAAGCAAGAGCGTGACCCACTCACCGAGATCGAGGAAAACAAACACCTGCTAGAGGGCTTTATCGTTTCCAATAATGAGAAGCCCGAAAATGCCTCCCGAAATATTAAGGACTGGCAACGTCTGCACCACAGAATCTTGTATTTCCTGCATTGGCGCAAGGCACAGGGAATCTAAAAAAGAATTGGCTTGTTCCTAAGTTTTCGGCAACTTTATAGCCGAAAAATGATAGAGCTACTTCTATTCTTTTATTCTTTCCTAAATGGAGCAATACGCCAAAATCCTGACCATCGCCATGCCCGTTTTTCTGCTCACAGTGATGGGAGAAAAACTGTACGGCTGGGTCCGCTTCCGGCATCATTTCAAAAACATGGATATGATCTCGAGCCTTAGCTCGGGTTTCACCAATAGCCTGAAAGACGCGTTGGGATTGGGCATTTCCATCATTACCTACGCATGGATGGTGGAGCATTGGGCGGTTTTTGAAATAAAATCGACGATTTGGGTGTGGCTCATTGCTTTTGTGGCGCTGGATTTAGCGGGGTATTTAGGTCATTTGCTCAACCACAAAGTCAACATCCTGTGGAACCGCCACCTGATCCACCACAGCAGTGAAGAATTTAATCTGGCCTGCGCCCTGCGGCAGAGTATTTCAGGCATTCTCAATATTTTCACCATCTTCCTCATTCCCGCCGCCATCGTCGGGGTACCGGCCGTGGTCATCGCGGTACTGGCTCCCATTCACCTTTTCGCGCAATTTTGGTACCATACGATCTATATTGGCCGGATGGGGTTTTGGGAGAAATTTCTGGTCACGCCCTCGCACCATCGGGTTCATCACGCCATCAACCCAATTTATATCGACAAGAACCATGGGCAAATTTTTATTATTTGGGATAAAATCTTTGGTACTTTCCAGGAAGAACTACCCGACGTACCGCCTGTGTACGGCATCACGCGCCCAGTAAGTACCTGGAACCCAATCAAAATCAACTGGCAGCATCTTTGGCTACTCGTACAGGACGCCTGGCGCACCCGAAGCTGGTACGACAAAGCCCGCATCTGGTTCATGCCCACGGGCTGGCGACCCGCCGACGTCCCGGAACGCTATCCGGTCAAGAAAATAGAGGACGTTTACAATTTCGAGAAGTATGCCCCCGCTGCCTCCCCTACTCTTATCGCCTGGACCTGGATACAATTCGCCTTCACTTTTCTGCTGATTTTCACGCTGTTCAGCAATCTCATGCAGATCGGACTCCCCAATGCTATTCTCTGCGGGGCGTTTATATTTCTGGGGATTTATGCCTACACCGAACTTATGGATCGCAACCCTCAGGCCTGGCTTTGGGAAACCGCTCGCAACGTCCTCGGTATGGGCATCTTATTTTACATGGGGAATTGGTTCGGCGTTGAGACACCCGGCAGTTGGCTCAGCTACCTCCTCGGCAGCTATTTTGTCCTGGCCACGGGCTTAACTATTGCCCTCACCGTTGTAGACATAAAAGTAAAGCCCACTCAAGAAGCGGAGCGTGTTTTAGAATGGGCAGAGTAGTTTTTGCTTAGCAGGCCCCTGCGGTGTACCGACCCCGTGGCGTGTGTAGATGTTTAGAGGCGTCAGCAACTTTGTACCTTTGGAACTTTGCCCCTCCCCTACCTTATCGCCGAAGCATACCGCACTTCGTAACGATTGATCCAGTCGAGCAGACGGTTGACATCAGGAACATGAAATAATTCGCTACCGGGATTCATGGTAGCGGCGGTGCCACAGGCCACGCCCATGCGGGCCGCTTCGCGTATTGTCCTCCCCTGCGAAAGCGTCCACACCATTCCGGCAACCATACTGTCGCCCGCGCCGACGGTACTCTGCTTGGTTACGGGCGGGGCGGGGACGTGTTCAACATAGTCGGCCGTAACGAGCATTGCTCCCATCGGCCCCATCGAAATCACCACAATTTCGCAGTTCCCCCGGATGATCAGGGCGCGAGCGGCTTCGTCCAATTCATCCATTTCCAGATGTTCTACTCCAACCAGTTCGCTCAATTCGGTTACGTTGGGCTTTAACAAGTACACTCCTGCCTCCGAAGCCAGCCGCAACGATTCACCCGAGGTATCGGCAATGAATTTGGCACCCTGCCGCTTAGCCAATTCCGCAATCTGTTGGTAAAAATTGGTAGGTACGCCCGGTGGTAAGCTTCCACTGGCAATGATGAACGATGGGTGCGGATCGATTTCTTCCAGGGTGTCGAGTATCGCTTCGACTTCGGTGGGCATCAATTGGGTGCCGGGCATGCCAAAGCGGTATTGTAACCCGGTGGTAGTTTCAACGATATTGAGGTTTTCCCGCGTCCATTCCTTGGTTTCTACAATGCGGATAGAAACATTCTCTGCCTTGACAAGTTTTTGCAGACGCTGCCCGGTGGGGCCACCGGAGGTGAATACTGCAATGGGGTCGCCTCCCAGACGGTGAATGGCCTTGGCGACATTGATGCCGCCACCTCCCGCCTCGAAAAGCGGCGTTTTGCAGCGGAGTTTACTATCCGGCACCAACCGCTCGACGGTGGTACTTTTATCCACGGCTGGACTGACCGTGAGGGTGACAATTGGTTTCTTGAGAGGCACGGGAGCTAATTTTGAATTGGTAAATTAGAAAATGAGTAAATAATGCGCTTATCTTCGCTTGGAGGGAAGCTAGTCAGGCCAAATTCGCTCTCGTTCAAATTTATACTTTTCTATGGAAGAAAGAAGAGGATTCTTGAAAAAATTGGGGGCTGTGTCGGCGGGGATCACTTCTCTTTCTCTTTTGTCCACTCCATCGGCTGTGCCGTCTTCTACACCTGAAACGATTTCCAGCGACCGTATGAAAGTCGCTTTTGTACTCTTCAACGGCATCACGATGCTGGATTTCGTAGGGTTTTACGATCCGGTTTCACGACTGAAATCTCAGGGTTACATTCCGAATCTCAGTTGGGATTTTTGTTCGTTCACCGACACCGTACAGGATAGTTTCGGACTGTCGATTGGGTCAACGCGGGTACGGCAGTCGCTGGACGCTTACGATCTCATTTTCGTGCCGGGAGGCTTCGGTACCCGCGCTTTATTGAATGACCGCGATTTTCTAAACTGGCTCAAAACGGCCCAGAATGTACCGCATAAGATATCGGTATGCACGGGAAGTCTGTTGCTCGGGGCCGCTGGGTTCTTGCAGGATCGGATGGCAACTACCAATTTCAAAGAGTACGAAAGGCTGAAACAATACTGTCCCAACGTCCAGAAAGTTCGTATCGTGGAAGACCGCAACGTGATTACCGCCGGAGCGGTGGCGGCGTCATTGGACCTTGGACTTTATGTCTGCGAGAAATTTGCGGGCGTAGAGGCGCGCGAAGCAATTCGCGCCAACATGGATTACCCGAAAGTAGAGGTGTCGGTGAAGAAAGTATAGTACTTACGGCTGGCTCTCACTTGATTCCCATCTTCTTTGAGATCAATCTCCTTAAAAACCTCGACCACTTTCAGGCAACTCACGAACAAATTCCACAGCAGCCCCCGAAGGAAAGAGCGAATAGCAATAATAGGGCAAGGGTATTTTTCAGCCAGCAGCCTTCAATTTTTTGTGCAGTCAGCGCACAAACCCTGGATCAGCAGATTGATTTCCTGAGCGCGGTAGCCGGCGGGAAGTTGGACAGCCGGGACGTGCAGGTTCTCCAGGCAATTGGTTTCGCCACAGGCATTGCATTTGAAGTGTACGTGGTCGTGGTGATGATTGTCCTCGGTGCATCGTTCTTTACACAGAGCGTAGCGGGTGCCTTCATCATCCAGTACTTTGTGAATGATACCCTTTTCAAGAAATGTTTTCAGGGTGCGATATATCGTTACGCGGTCGAAGCGTTCTTTCAGGCTGCCTTCCAGGTCACCGTGCGAGAGAGCTTTTTCGCGGGCGAGGAAGGTCTGAAGTACTTCCTCGCGGCAGCCTGTGGTACGGAGGTTGTGTTCTTTTAGGGTGTCGTTGATTGTTGCTTCCATTGGCTTTTTTTGCTTTCGCTCTACTGATCAACGGGCTGTCAGGCAACCGTTGCTCCGACCATACCACAGGATAATAATGCAACAGCGTTGCAAAAGACTAAGTTTCATGCTACTTTTGCAACAGCATTGCATAAAACGATGAAAAATAACACTTCCACCCATCTTGGACATTCCCATGGCAAAGCCGACTTTGTGGGCATTGCAGGTTCGCTATTGTGCCTGATTCACTGTCTCATCACGCCCGCTTTGGCAATCGGTGGTTCGCTTTCTGCTCATGAACAACTGGCAGTCGGACCACTCCATCTGGATTATTTCTTCATTCTCATTAACGGTGTTGCCGTGTACTTTGCCACGCGCGATCACAAAATTCCGGTTCTACAGCTCTTCCTGTGGTCTTCCCTCGTGCTGTTTTCCTCGTCACTCCTTTTGGAAGACATCAACCCGGCATTCAAAGTAACGGGGTACTTGGGTTCCGCTTTTCTCATCCTCGGCCACGGGTATAACTTGGTGTATTGCAAGCCTTGGAGAGTCAATCGGTGAATTACTTATCGTACTCCACCTCAAAACGGCTCAAATCCGGGCGACCACGTTTTTTTCGGTTCATTTCGTACTCGAAAATGGCTTCGCCCAGATGCGCCATGAAGGGAAATCCCACGCTTTCGTAGGCGTAAGTATCGTCGTTGTAAATCTGGTTTTCGTTGCAATCGATCACGGCAGTGAGCATGAACTCGATGCCGCGCTCGAAATCGACGATGTAGGCGTTGTCTAGTAAGTACCCGTAGGCATCGCCCACCTTATTGAACACGCGGATGTGGCGGGGCATCCGCTTTTTGTTATTGCCAAAAATAAAAAACTTCACGTAGCTGTCGTAAAAGTCCTCCGAATAATGTTCGGGGTAGCTCGTCTCCATGGGCAGTTGCGACATGTACCGATACAGGAATTGGTAGTCGTCAGGCTTCAGGTCGAAGCGCTCGGTGGGTTCCAGAGTTTCGGAAAAAAAGATGGCTTTCAGCAACTTGTGTTGATCTTCCAGCGCAAAGGCATTTTTCTCCGTAAAATCGAAAGGCTCATTCACCAGATTACCATCCTTCATATAACCTTTTCCGAGCAGAATGGGCGCGGCGGGCTTTTCAACTTTCTCGGCGTAGGCTGCTGGTTGCTGATAAATCACCTTTCCGTTTTTCTCAAAGCGTAGCGGATTGGTATAGCGGTTGTTCTCAGTGCTCATTGGCAGTTGCAGACGATGCCGGATGCGGGTGTTCAGGTAGCCTTTTTCCCGCAGCTTTTCATTGAATTCTTCTTGTCCGATAAACTCGTAAAGCCGATTGAAGGCATCATTGTCGCTCACCAACAGAACTTTCTTCGCATAATGCGACACCGACGGCAAGCCGTTTTCGGCAGTGGTGTCGGTGGTGACGGCGGTTTGTTCGGGGCGGGTGGCTTCGGTAAACATCGGCGTGTCCTTATCTAGCCCCGCGATACTCAATTGGTTTATTTTTTCAAAGGCCAGCAGTACGGCGGGCAACTTGACAGTACTGGCCGGATAGAAGTACTTGTCCTTATCGATATTATAGCGATAGGTCGTAAAATGAGGTTCGTTGCGGCGATTGCGGTCGATTTTGGTGTACATGATCTGCACGCCATGAGCACTCGGGTTTTCCAGAATTTTGCCGAACCATTCCGGATTTTTCCGTAAGATTTTTTCAAGAAAAGCGTCCGAGACGGGCTGAGCGGAAAGCGTGGAGGCAAACATACATACCAAAGCGGCCAAAAGCAGACCGCATTTTGGGTGGAAAGGCAAAGTCAAACGGAACATAGCATAGAAAGCGATAAAAACGATACGCAAGATACGTTATAAATCCACCAAAAGTACCTTTGCTTCCCATTGACTACTCATTGAATTTCAAAACCTGTTATGGACAATAAGAAAGAACTGCGCAGCCGGGGCTGGTTTGGCAAAGAAGGAAAAGACGGATTCATCTACCGTGCCTGGATGAAAAACCAGGGCTATCCCGCCGATGAATTCGAAGGACGGCCCGTCATCGGTATTTGCAATACCTTCTCGGAGCTCACGCCCTGCAACGGACACTTCCGCGAGCTGGCCGAGTCGGTCAAGCGCGGCGTGTGGGAGGCGGGTGGCTTTCCGCTGGAATTCCCGGTGATGTCGCTGGGCGAGACGCTTATCAAGCCCACCGCCATGCTCTACCGTAACCTGGCCAGCATGGACGTCGAGGAGTCCATCCGCGCCAACCCTATCGACGGCGTGGTTCTGCTTTGTGGCTGCGATAAAACTACCCCCTCGCTGGTAATGGGTGCCAGCAGCGTGGACATTCCGACCATCGTCGTGTCGGGTGGACCAATGCTGACGGGCCGTTACCGGGGCAAAAGTATCGGTACGAGCGATGTCTGGCGGTTCAGCGAAGCCTTCCGTCAGGGCAAGATTACCCAAGAAGAATTCACGACTTCCGAAGCCTGCATGTGCCGAAGCGCGGGTCACTGCGCCGTGATGGGAACGGCCTCCACCATGGCCTGCATGGTGGAGTCGCTGGGCCTGACGCTGCCCGAAAACGCCGCTATTCCCGCCGTCGATTCGCGCCGCAAGGTCGCCGCCCACCTCTCGGGCCGCCGCATCGTGGATATGGTCAAGGAAGACCTCCGACTGTCGCAGATTTTGACGCGCGAGGCCTTCGAGAACGCCATCAAAATCAACGCCGCCATCGGCGGCTCCACCAATTTTGTTATTCACCTCCTGGCCATCGCGGGCCGCATCGGCGTGGATTTGAAACTGGACGACTTCGACCATTTATCCTCCGACATCCCTTTGCTGGCCAATTTGCAACCATCAGGCGGGTACTTTATGGAGGATTTTTACTACGCGGGTGGCTTACCCGTGGTGATTAAGGAAATGCAATCGCGGCTGCACGGCAACGTCATCACTGCCAACGGCAAGACGATGGCTGAGAACTGCGCCAACGCCGAATGCTTCGACCCCGAAGTGATCGGTACTTTGGAAAAACCCGTGAAAGACTTGACCGGACTGGTCGTGGTGAAGGGCAATTTGGCCGTCAACGGCGCGGTGCTGAAACCCTCGGCTTCGCTCAAACCCGAATTGATGCAGCACCGCGGCCCGGCCCTGGTGTTTGACGACATCGACCACTACAAGGCCCGGCTCGACGACCCTAACCTGGACATCGACGAAAATACGGTGATGGTTCTGAAAAATGTCGGCCCAAAGGGTTACCCAGGCATGCCCGAGGTGGGGAATATGTCCATTCCCAAGCGGCTTTTGGAAAAAGGCGTGATGGACATGGTACGCATTTCCGACGGCCGCATGAGCGGTACGGGCTTCGGCACGGTAGTACTGCACGTGTCGCCCGAGGCGGCCGTGGGCGGCACCCTCGCTCTGGTACAGGACGGCGATATGATCGAACTCGACGTGAAGAACCGCCGTCTGCATCTGGATGTGTCGGACGAAGAACTCGAAAAACGTCGCGCCGACTGGAAGCCGCTGGAGCTGGGTTACACGCGCGGCTTTGTCAACCTGCACATCGACCGCGTCATGCAAGCCCACGAGGGTGCCGACATGGATTTCCTGCGCGGCGGCTCGGGAGATAAAGTAACGCGGGATTCGCATTAAGGAAGTTCCAAAGGCACAAAGTTCCAAAGTGAAGCCGTTGTTTTATGAAAAACATCCTCTTACCTAGTCTGGCTTGCGTTTCCGTATTACTCATCCTATCGGGATGCGCGCCAACAAAGGAAAAGAGCAATTCAAAACAAATAGAAGAAGTAGCCGCCAACGAAGACGTGGCCGCCTACATGAAAGCCTTCGAGGGACGGGGCGATCTATCTGACACCTCCCAACTCACTCCGCCGCAGAAAGCTTTGGCCGGGTTTCGCTACCCGGATGATTTGAAACTGGAACTGGTGCTGGCCGAACCCGCCATTCATCAGCCGCTGGACATCAGCTTCGATCACCGGGGCCGGATGTGGGTGGTGCAGTATAATCAATATCCCTACCCCGAAGGCGTCAAAGTCACAGGTGTGGATCACCACCTACGCCTAACCTTCGACAAAGTACCCGCCCCACCGCCGCAAGGCGTGAAGGGAGCCGACAAGATTACTTTCTTCGAAGATACGAACGGCGACGGAAACTACGACAAAGCCACCGACGCCATCACCGGACTGAACATCACGACCGGCGTGGTACTGGGGAGAGGGAAAATCTGGGTACTTAGCCCGCCCTATCTGCTGGCGTATCCTGACTCAAACGGAGACGGTCTGCCGGATGGGAAGTCGGGCGACGCCTCGCCGGAAGTACACCTTGAAGGATTCGGATTGGAAGATACCCACGCCGTGGCGAACAACCTGCGCTGGGGGCCCGACGGTTGGCTTTACGGGGCACAGGGCAGTACTACTACGGCCAACGTCAGTTCGAGCGTTACGAAGAATGTGAAATTTCTGGGACAAGGCATCTGGCGATACCATCCCGACACGCAGATATTCGAACTCTTCGCCGAGGGTGGCGGCAACACCTTCGACGTCGAGATCGACGAGAAGGGCCGGGTTTTTTCGGGCGACAATGGGGCGGATCGCGGGTTTTATTATAAACAAGGAGGGTATTATAAAAAAAATTGGGGCAAACACGGGCCGCTTACCAATCCTTACTCCTTCGGATACTTGCCCAGCATGCTTTTGGAAGGAGACAAGAGAAGGTTCACCCACGCCTGGATAAAGTATGACGGAGGTAGTTTACCCGCTCGCTACCAGGGCGATGTGATCGCCATCAATCCATTACAAAGCTACCTACAGCTCACCCGACTAGAACGCCACGGCTCCACGTTCAAATACTTCGATGAGGCTCGCATTTTGGAAACAGACGATCACTGGTTTCGGCCAGTAGACATCAAGACGGGACCGGACGGCGCGGTCTATATCGCCGATTGGTACGACAGCCGCCTCTCGCACGTCGATCCACGTGACACCTGGCACAAATCCAGTGGCCGGATTTATCGCTTAGTCAACAAAAGTACCCCCGCCAAAGTACCTGCCTTCGACCTAAGTATCTACTCCGACGAGCAACTCATCGCCTTGCTCTCGCACCGGAACAAGTGGTTTCGCCAGCAGGCTTTGCAGCAGTTTGGGGAAAGAAAAAATCCGGTTACGGTCGCCAAACTACTTCCGCTTTTACAATCTAAAAATGACGGCCAATTGGCTTTGGAGGTACTTTGGGCGATTCATCTGAGCGGCGGTTTTACCGACGAAGTAGCTGGCCACGCGCTTCGGCACGCTGATCCGTTCGTCAGGATGTGGGGCGTCCGTTTGCTGGGCGATAAAAGGGTAGTTTCTCCAAAAATAGCGGGAGAACTGGCTCGTTTGGCGGAGCGGGAAGATTATTCCGAGGTGAGAAGCCAATTGGCTGCCAGTGCCAAACGCCTGCCCGCCAAAGATGCGCTGCCGATCATCAGAGGACTGCTGTCGCACGAAGAAGATGTCGATGATACGGAAAATCCGCTGCTGATCTGGTGGGCGTTGGAAGCCAAGACCGATACGGGCCGCGGGGAGGTACTTTCTCTGTTCGAGGATCGGGCGATTTGGCAAAATAAAATCGTGCAGCAGGGACTTTTATCGCGCGTGATGCAGCGTTTTGTAATGGATAAAAAGCCCGAAAATTTAAAGGCCGCCGCCCGGCTACTTGCCTTGGCTCCTAACGAAACCTCGGCTAAGCCGCTGCTAAATGGTTTGCAAGAGGGTCTTCGTGGTCAGAATATTAATGAACTACCCCCGTACTTGCTGAAAGCGTTGCAGCCTTACCAACATCTGTTCGGTGACGCTCCGCAGGCTTTGGCCTTGCGCCAGGGTAAGTCGGAGGTGTTGAAGCAGGTTTTAAATACAATCGCCGATCCCGGCGCGCCCATCCAGGAACGTTTGTCTTACATCCGTATTTTGGGAGAAATCAACCAGCCGGACGCCATTCCACAATTACTCAAAGTCGCCCAAAGTGCCGAATCTTCGGGGGCGATCAAGCAAGCGGCCTTGCAGTCGTTGCAGCGTTACGACAATCCCGACATTGGGCAGCAAATTATTCAAGCTTATCCCGACAAGCTACGTGCCGACCCGGACGTGCGGCTGGCGGCTTTACAGCTTTTCGCCAGCCGCGCCGCCTGGACGCAGCAGTTGCTGACCGCCATCGAAAGTACCAGGCAGATCAGTCGAACGGATGTACCCATTCAGGTGGTCAATCAACTGAAACTGTTGAATGACCCGACCATAACTACCTCCGTCAACCGCCTGTGGACAGGCGCACAATTGGCTACTTCCTCTGCCAAGAGAGAACAGATACAAAAGATTGTCAAAGTACTTCAAACCAAGTCGGGAAGTACCGATGCCGGACGGAGCATTTACCAAATAAAATGCGGAAGCTGTCATAAATTATTCACCGAAGGCGGCGACCTGGGGCCCGACCTCACCGGATATGACCGCCGGAACGTGGACGAACTGCTGCTCAATATCGTGGACCCAAACGCCGGCATTCGGGAAGGCTACGTCAACTATCGCGTCAAAACCAGGGATGGCCGTACATTGGCAGGAACCATGCAGGCCCAAAGCGGCAACACGATCACGCTCAAACCCTTTGGCAGCAAAGAAATTACGCTTTCCAAAAATCAAATCTCGGAGATGCAGCCGCAAACTACCTCGCTCATGCCGGAGCGTCTGCTGGACGGCATGAGCGAGCAGGAGGTACGTGATCTTTTTGCCTACATCAGGAAGATGGAGTAGGTTGAGGGCGGTCAGTCGATGTTATTGAAGGGTTGAAAAGGGCCGGGAACAGGAAAAGTAGTGGTAGAAATCGACGGAGTAGTTCACGATACGATCTCTCGGTTCGACGCCTATTGTACTTACTACCGGATGAGTAATTATTTGATAGAAGACCTGGAAGACACCACGCACGAGGTAGTTTTTAAAGCGCTGGCCGAGCCGTTCGACAAAGCCACTATTCTGGCGGAGCGGGGAGAGATAATCAGGAAGGCCGAAGACTATGCGGAGAATAACTGGTACGTGGGAAAAATTCTGATAAACGGCGAATTATTGAAGTAGGTATGACTGAAAAAACATTTGAAGATCAAGTCGCGATCGTGACCGGGGCGGGGCAAGGGATAGGCTTCGAGATCGCCCGGCAACTGGCGCAATCGGGTGCGTCGGTAGTTCTGAACGACCTTGACGTGGGACTAGCCGAGGAAGCAGCAGCGATCATCGTGGCGGAAGGCGGCGTCTGCGTGGCCGTGCCTGGCGATGCTTCGAACGCAGATGTTATAGAAAGAATGGTGCAGACCGCCGCTGCCAACTATGGCAAACTGACGATCGCGGTAGCCAATGCAGGCGTTACGCTGTATGGAGATTTCTTCGAATACCCGGCTGCCGACCTGCGCCGGGTACTTGACGTAAACTTAGCGGGATCATTTTTATTAACCCAAGCGGCAGCGCGACAAATGAGGGCGCAGGAGACGGCATTCGGGCGGATTCTGTTGTTCTCGTCGGTGGTGGGCCATCAGGCGCACCAAAACCTGGCCGCCTATGCTATGACTAAGGCCGGCCTGGAAATGCTGGCCAAGAATCTGGTAATTGAACTTTCTCCCTACGGTATTACAATTAATACCATTGCGCCCGGCGCAACACTTACCGAACGTACTTTACGGGACGACCCGTCCTACGACAAAGTTTGGTCAGCCATTACACCCATTGGAAGGATAGCCGAGACGAGCGACATCGCCCGTGCGGCGCTTTTTTTGCTTTCGCCTTTTTCCGGCAATGTTACCGGGCAAAGCCTGATTGTGGATGGCGGTTGGACGTCGGTAAGTCCACTGCCTGATTTGAGTGGAATGAAATGAAGGAGGAAAGGAAAGCTGGCGCAAGCTCCTTTCCTCCTTTCCTCCTTTCCTCCTTAACTTTCTTCAAACCACTTCTTAAACATCGGCACGCGTTCTTTGCTGATAAGGATGGGTTTCTTGGATACGGGATCGACGCGGATGAGGAGGCGGCCGTTGAAGTAAAACTCGATTTCGCGGATGCTGCGGCGGGCGACGATGAACTGGCGGCTGGCCCGGAAAAAGTCATCGGGATTCAGCATTTTCTCCAATTCCTCCAAACTCTTATCTATCGCGTAGTTGCGGCCATCGGTAAGTCTGCCGTCCACGATGCCATTCTCAATCTTGAACCAGGCAAACTCCTCGTCCCGGATCGGGATCAGTTTATCGCGGTACGGTACCAGAAAATTGCGGCGGGTCGTTTTGCCCGACAGCATTTGGCTGCGGATGATTTCTTCCAGCGACTCCATCTTGCCTTTTAGTCCTTCGCCACTGGTTTGCTGGTACTTGTCAAGGCTCTGGTGCAAAGCAGTGGATTTGATGGGTTTCAACAAATAATCAACGCTGTTGAGCTTGAAGGCATTGATGGCGTACTCATCGTGGGCGGTCGTGAAAATAATCGGGCAGCGGACGGTGGTCTGCTCGAAAACATCGAAACAGGTACCATCGCCGAGCTGCACATCCGAAAAAATCAAGTCGGGGGCGGGGTGGCTTGTCAGCCATTGCACCGATTGCTCCACGCTTTCCAAAATATCCAGAATCTTGGCTTCCGGCATAATTTGTTGAATCAGGCTTTGCAGGTACTCCCCGGCAGGCTGCTCGTCTTCAATAATCAGAATATTGGTCATGGCGATTCAATCAAGGGAATAGTAACGGAAAAATGCTCCTCGTCGTTGGCCAGCGAAGTGTTACGGCCCGAAACAAGCTCGTAACGTTTGTTAAGGTTGCTGAGTCCGATTCCCAGGCCGTCAGTATGGGGTTTGCGATTGATGGAATTGGAAATCACCAGTCGGCCTGCGGCTTCATCGACTTCGACCTTCAGATGGAGGACATGGTTGGAAGTAATCACATTGTGCTTGATGGCATTCTCGATCAGTAGCTGAAGCGAGAGTGGCACGACGTACCACTCCTTATGCACATTGGTATTTTCAAAAGTGAAAATCAGTTTATCGCCAAACCTTGCCTTGTACAGTTCCAGGAATGATCGCGCTACTTCCAACTCCTCCGACAATCGCACCAGGCTCTGCTTCTGAATCTTCAGATTGTAACGCAGGATGTCTGACAGATTATGGACGATGTTCTGCGCCTTACCGGGATCGGTCGTGATCGAAATATTGAGGATATTGAGCGCATTAAAGAGGAAGTGCGGGTTGAGCTGGCTGTTGAGAGCATCGAGCTGGTTTTTCACCTCCAACCTCTTCAACTGCTCGTTTTCCAGATTCACCCGATTGGTGTGAGCTATAGTTTTGACATAGTACCAATAACCGTATACGGCGGCAAAGCATGCCAAATGCCGTATGTAGTAGCCGAGATGCAAAAGCCCCGTTTGCCAAACGGGTCCCGTCAGAAAAAGCTGCAAATGGAAAAGCAGTTCGGTCAGGGCCACGAACAACAGGCACTGAAAGGCAATCTGTACGACGGTGGACTGCTCATGGAACCAGTGAGAGAATCGACCCAGAGAATCCACGTAGAGAAGTGAAAACACCCTGGCGAAGAGAAAGCAGTTCAATACCTGCACTACGAGAGCTTCCGGGCCATACCCAGCCGAAGTTTCGAATTCCGCCGGGTTCCACAGGCAAAGCACAATGGGGTACATATTGATCACTACACTCACCACTAGACCGTACAGCCAAGCCTGCTTCAACTCAAAGGAGCGCTGCTTGGTCATCGGTTAGGCGGATAGGCGAAAACTCAGGGCGCGATTGGGAGCACCTGTTTTTCTGCCCGACTCGTCTTTCAACAAATGGGCTGCTGTATGGACAAACTCGGTTTCGGCCGGACTCCACTGTCTTTGGTAAGTCACGTCCTCAATGCCCAGGTGAAATACGTGGCCGTCGGTACGCTGGACAGAAACCTCATAGGCCGATCGCTGGGAACCCAATATCGGCAGATGTCCAGGTGCGGCGATTTCGTGGGTGACGACAGGCGACCCAGTTTGGCCAATGGGGGTTTCGCGAATATAAACGCGACTGACCTCCATAACTTCGAGTATGACCTTCAGGGCCTGATCGACCGCTCCGCCGGAGATGTTTTTCAGTTCTCTAATACAACGTTCCAGGGCACTGGCATGGCGCAATTGTTGGGATTCCAAATGCAGTCTGGTCTTCCCTTCTACTTTACACTTCCAGTCGTCGAGGGTTTGTCCCAGCATTACGACCCAATCTTTCGACGTCCGTTTTTCGCGCAGTATGAGGCAGGCCATCGAGCCGTCAAGAACCTCGGTCAAGTCTTCCGGGGTACCGTCCGGCAACAGATGATTAGCCACCAGAACATCGAATCTAAATCTGGAGCAGGCCAGCAAAGCTTTTCGCTTATCGGTTGCTTCTGAAATTTCGAAGGAATAACTGGAGGCGTTTAGAGATTTTACTAGAGAATCCCTCCCGGAAGAAGGAACGGCCACGAGTAGTATTCGTAAAGTTTTCATAGTGCGCTATGTTGAGGGGTTGGGGACGCGATCAAGTCATTGGAAGGATCGATACTTCGTTCATGGGTTGACTATTCTTCTATTACATTGAGAATGGCGGAGATTGTGGGTTAAGCGAAAATATGTTCGTGTCGAAAGATAATTTTTGAGGAATGAATATAACATATTTTTGCTAAGTGACCGATATGGCAAATGTAGCAATATGATGGTTCTGTCACTTGGCGCATGGTTTCTAAAGCTTAGTGCCATGTGTCATCTTTAGTCTATTGTTTCATAATAGATAAAAAATATCAGTCAATTCGTTCCGATCAATGATTACGCGATTTCAGGAAACCAGTAAGTACCTGGCAATAAGAAGACGAAATTTACACCAAATATTCGGGCAATGGAGTTGCCATTGCATTCTAACTCTTCAATATAATAGCTGTAGTACAGCCAGACGATCCAGATCAAAGCCGCGAAGACCAGCATGATGGCCGTCGGTTGAAGTACCCACTTTCGATTTTCAAAGTCCTCTAAAAAAGCAGCCATATTGCGCGAAAGGTTTCTTAACACTACAATCGATCGCAAAAGAGGGCTATGCGAACAGCAAAAGCAGAGCGTGGACAAAATACTCGAAAACGTGGACAAAAGGCTATTGTAGTACCTGCGACTACCGCTGAAGCAGCTTCTTGAACAAGAAATTATGCTAGAACCATGCCTAGTTCACCTTAGCCATGGGCGCAGGTAGGCCGAAGTCTTTCAGTATTTCCAGGAAGCGCGGGTCGCGGTGGTGGAGGCGGAAAGCGGGGTGAAGTAGCATATCGGTGTAAACGAAACCTTGGTTGGCGGCTCTTTGCAGAGAAGCAATACTTGATTCGGCCTGCTTCGTGCCTGCGTAGATGATAGCACGCGATAGATCATCGTCGGGAGAAGTACCCAAAGTAGCTAAGTGCCTGCGAGCGGAATTTTCCTTACCCAATCGTGCCTGGCAGAAAGCCACTAGCGAATGAAAGTGCTTAAGGCCAGGGTTCAGTTCTTCGGTTTTCTTGAGATTTGTTAGGGCTTCGGCGTACTGTTCTCTGTCCAAATGATAATATCCCCGACAGATGTAAAAGATGAAGGAATTTTCGAAGAGTTGTTTTCCATTCTCTATCCCCTTTATCGCCAAGTCATACCGGCCCGCGTAAGAGCAGTTACGAATATGACCACTCAGTATGACAGGGTGCAGCGGATCCAGTTCTACGGCTCGCGCACTGTACGACACGGCCTCGGCAGGCTTGCCGACCGTTCTTAACAGCAAACTATACCAATAAATGGTCAGGGCGTCGTTCGGATTCAGTTCGAGGGCGATTTGGTAAGCCGAGCGGGCTGTGTGCTTGACATGAACGATCTGCAGCGATCTTATTTTCCAGGGTTTTTCATAAAGTTAAGGCTTTTGACCGGGATTGGAAAAAGCCTGGCAAAAGTTCAGGGTGCGGTTCTGAGCGGTTCACCCCCCGATTTGTCAGGTTCACCTAAAAAAACGGTACTAAACCTGGCAATCTTCGCCAGTTTTGGAACATCTAATTCCAGGACAGGCCACACTATACACACCCCACATGATTTCATTACATCCGGCCTGAGCAAGTTCCAATGTTATTTACTCAACGTTATCAAAAGCTCTCTTTTCCACACCACCATTTTCTCTTGAATTCAATTTACTCAACGTTATGTTAAACTTTATTTTACTATGTCAAAAAAAGTATTAGCCATCCTCTCAGAATACGGCTACTGGGGCATCGAACTCGTCGGCCCACTCGAAAAACTGGAAGCGGCGGGCTACACCGTCGAGTTCATGACCCCCAACGGCAAGCGGGCCGAGGCCCTGCCGCCCAGCTACGATCCCACCTACTTCGACCCCCCGCTCGGCGTGTGCGTCACCACCGAGGAAGCAGCCGAGAAAGTGAAAGCATTCGAAGCCACCGACCGCCTGGACGCCTGCCAGGATATGTCGGCTATCATCCCTGAGCGGCCCTATTTCTCAGAACCCGATTTTTTGCGGAAGTTCGAGAAATACTTCGCCGATCTGAAAACAGCGCAGGCCGAAATCACCGAGAAGTACGATGCCCTGCTACTGGTAGGTGGCAGCGGGCCGATCATCGACATGGTCAACAACCAGCGCGTCCATGACCTCATCCTGGCTTTTTATAAGAAGCAAATGCCCGTTGGGGCCATCTGTTACGGCGTAGCCCCCCTGGTGTTCGCCCGCGATTTCAACGAACGTAAGTCAATCATTCGCGGCAAGCACGTCACGGGCCATTGCATCGAGTACGACTACCACGACGGCACGGGCTTCCTGCACACCGACCTGAACATGGGGCCACCTCCCTACGTGCTCGAGTACTTGCTCTCCGACGCCGTGGGCCCCGAGGGACAGTACCACGGCAACTTCGGCAAGGAGACTTCGGTGATCGTGGACTACCCCTTCATCACGGCCCGCTCGTTGCAGTGCGCTTTCGAGTTCGGGGATCAGTTTGTCAATGTTCTGGACAATGGACTCACGCGCTATGGCTGGTAAAACCGGAAATCAGAAGATCATCGAACAGTTCCTGGCCGACGGCATGGATCATATGTACGGCAACCCCGGCACGGTGGAGCAGGGCTTTCTGGACGCCGTGTCGGAGTACCCGGCCATGAAGTACATCCTCACCTTGCAGGAAAGTGTGGCGCTGATGATGGCCGACGGCCACGCCCGCTACTCGCAAAAGCCCACGCTGGTGCAGCTCCACAGCGCACCCGGCATCGGCAACGCGGTGGGCGCGGCTTACCAGGCCAAACGCGGCCACGCGCCGCTGGTCATAATTGGCTCCGACGCCGGGACGCAGTACATGAACATGGACGCCCAGATGGCCAACGACCTGGTAGGCATGATGCGGCCTGTCACCAAGTTCTCGACGATGGCGCTGTCGTCCAAGTCCCTGTTGCGGACGGTGCGGCAGGCAGTCAAGATCGCGGCCACGCCACCCATGGGACCGGTGTATGTCTGTCTGCCCATGAATATTCTGGACGAACCCAACGACGAGCCTGTCTTTCCGGCCTGCATTCCCTCGACTCGAGTTCGGCCCGACGAGTCGCTGATCAAAGAAACGGCGCAGGCTTTGCTAGCCGCCGAAAAGCCGATGATGTTCATCGGCGACGGCGTAGCCTATTCCAATGCCATTCCCGAAATGACCCGCGTAGCCGAACTGCTGGGAGCCGAGGTTTACGGCGTGGAGTTCGGCGATGTCATTATGGACAACACCCACCCGCTGTACCAGGGCACGACGGGCCATATGTTCGGCTCGTTCAGTAAGCCAATCACCAGCAAAGGCGACGCCAATCTGGTGGTGGGTACTTACATGATGCCCGAGGTTTTTCCCGAAGAAGGCGAAATCTACGCCGAGGGGGCCAAGGTGATTCACTTCGACCTCAACGCCTACGAAATCGCCAAGAACCACCGCGTGGATTTGGGCGTAGTGGCCGACCCCAAACTCTCGCTGCAAGCCCTAGCCGACGAACTGGAAGCAACCATGACCGACGACTACCGCCAGGCCGCCGCCGCGCGGGTGCAGGAACTCGGCAAGGCGAAAAAGCAAAAACTGGCCAAGGATTTTGAAAAAGACCAGGACCAGAAAGGCAAATCGCCTTTGCAGATGTCGCAATTCGCCGAGGTACTTGCCCAAAAACTACCCTCGGACGCCATTATTTTTGACGAAGCCCTGACGAGTTCACCCGCTATCACTCGCTATATGCCGCCACGTGAGGCCGGACACTACTTCTTCACGCGGGGCGGTTCGCTGGGCGTGGGATTTCCGGGAGCCATCGGCCTCAAACTCGCCAACATGGACAAAACCGTAATCGGCTTTGCGGGCGACGGGGGTAGTATGTACACGATCCAGGCACTTTGGTCGGCGGTGCGGCACAAGGCGGGGGCCAAGTTTGTGGTCTGTAACAACGGCTCTTACAAACTCCTGCAAATGAACATCGACGTCTATTGGCAGGAGCGCGATCTGAAAAAGCACGACTACCCGCTGCCCTTCGACCTCTCCTACCCCGCTACCCGCTTTGACCTGCTGGCTCAGGCGATGGGGGTGAAAGCCGTGCGGGTGGAAAAAGAAGAAGAAATCGGCCCGGCCATCGAGCAAATGCTGGCCGACGACGAGCCTTTCCTGATCGACCTCGTGCTGGAAGGCGACCACAAATCCGACTGGGTGCAGGTCAATTGCTCCCAATAATTAAACAACATCAATCCTCAACGAAAAAGAAATCATGCTTAAAAAAGAAACGATTGAAAAAATGGCCAAAGACTGGTATCGCAAACTTGACGTCCACGCACCGATGGTGGAGGTACTTCCCATGCTCATCGACGACGGACTGGAAATGGTCTTTCCCGAAGCGACCGTGTATGGCTACGCCGGATTCGAGGGCTGGTACCAGCGTGTGATCCGCATTTTTTTTGACGAAGTCCATACGGTGAAGTCGGTGGAATCCAAAATAGACGGCGACAAGGCCGTGTCCAAAGTGGTCGTGAAGTGGGAGGCTAGCGTTTGGAACGCCCCCGACGCCGAAAGCAAGCGCATCACGCTCGACGCCTTCCAGACCTGGGAAGTGATGGCCGATGCGGAGGGCAACGCGCTCATCACCAAATACACCGTGGACGGCCTCGAATATTACGAAGGATCGGCCCAACTCTAATTTTACCAAATCCTTGAAACCATGAAACTCGAATATCTCAACGTAAAGAAAATTGAACTGGGAAGCACCACAGTCCACTGCGTGCAGGCCCCCGAGTCGGGAGAATGGGTCAACGCTCAGTTGATCGAAACGCCCAACAAACTGCTCCTGGTGGACACCCTGCAACTGGTGCCCCACGCCAACGAACTCCGGCAGTACATCGAAAGCCTGGGTAAGCCGCTGGAAAAGATTCTGATTACCCACCACCACCCGGATCACTGGTTCGGTGCGGCCTCCTTCGAAGGCTATCGCATGGAAGCATTGCCCGAAACCATCGGCATCATCAATGCCCTGGCTGATTTTGTCCTCGACTACCACCGCAAGCTTCACCCTGACGACCCGGAGGTGATCCCCGACCGTAAGGTGGTTCCCACTATCGAGGCGCAGGAAGGTACTTTCGACTTCGACGGTGAGAAGATCAATTTGATCAAAATACTTGACACCGAATGCCCTTGCAACATGGTACTCGAACTACCCGAACATAAAACCCTGCTGTCGCAGGACTTGATCTACAACGGGGCCTACCCCTACTTCGGTGAGAAGACCAGTACTGGCGAATTGAGCGTCGATAACTGGATCGGAGTACTCAAATCTTTCCAGGAAAAAAACTACGAGCGCATCATCCCCGGTCACGGCGACCCCACCACGCCCGCAATCATCCCGACTATGATCGGTTACCTGGAATTTGTCAAAGCGCAGCTCGCCAAAGGATTGCAGGGTGATGAACTCATCGACAGCATCAAGAAAAAGTACCCCGACTACAAACTGGAACTCACCCTGATCATGTCCAACTATATGCTGTTCGAGTACCAGCCCTAAGCAAGAGAACACGCCACCAGACCTAACGTAACTACCAATATCTCAATGACATGAAAAACGTGCCTAATACCAAGCTGGGCAAGATGTATAAAGAACATATCCAGCACATTCTCGACAAAGACATCGACGCCCTGCTCGACCAGTACACCGACGACGCCCTGCTCATCAGCAGTTTTTCTAAGAAGCCCGTGATCTACAAAGGCCGGGAGCGAATCAACGAACATATGCAGGGCATCCTGGGCATCGACGGCCTGGAAACCGACATCGTGTTCTGGGCCGAAACCGAAGACCCCGAAACGCTGATGATTACCGAGCAAATCACGATGACCGTGGACGGAGAAAAAAGCGAAATGCGCTTCGCCGATAGCTGGGTGCTGAAAGACGGCAAGATCGCCATCCACTTTGCGGGCATGGTGCAGCATCCCGACGGCTCACTGGCCTGATCAATTTAACTTTTGAACAGTATAGCTGATAAATGATGTACCCCGTTTCTCCGCCCCAAAACGCCATGCGCCATCGTAAACCAAATCCGCTTCCGGTTCCCGCCGACGTATCGGTGGAGCCGGATGGTGGTTTGCGTATCGGGCTTACGGTAAGTTTCCAAGCATTGGCGCAACAGCCCTGCGTGTGGTACTACCCGGCGCTGCAAATGGCACTTCGCAGCCTGCTGCAACCGACCGCCACTCGCCAGGGCGACATGAGGCAGGTGTTGAGCGGAGAAGCGGAGGTACAAGGATTGGCGGCGGCCCTGATTGCACTCGATACCGAACTGTTCATTACCGGGCCCATCCGGGAACGCTCGATCGGGCTGCTCAAATATTTGTCGCTGGATAGCCTGAAACTCAGGGCCGAAGAAGTGATTACCGATTTTTACATCCCAAATACCCCTTCGTCCAGATTCAGGCCCGGCAGCCAACAAAACAGCAACTATCAATCGATCGACTACCTGCGCTCGGGGCAGGCCGTATGCGGCGTGGCGGTCTGGGCACGTAAATCCGGCGATACGCTCGACGAAGTCCGGCTGGTACTTTCGGGTTGCACGCGACTCCCGGCTCCGCTGCGGCGGGTGAGCGCGGCCCTGCGAGGGAAAGACTGCTCAACCGAAAATATAGAACAAGCTACCCGTAAGCTGGGCGAAGAACGATTAACGCTTTACAACCCCGAACTCACCCTCGGCAGCCATCTGTTCAACTTGTCCAAAACGCTGATCAAGAGGGCAGTTTTAATGGTGTAAAATACTTTTCGGTCAAGGGTCAACGGTCGAAAGGCCAATCGGCATTCTACGATTTTATTCCGCTGTCTATCCAGCCTTGGTCTTTGTTAACTTAAACCTGAATAGTTAGATACTGACATTTAAGAATATCTACGAAGAATCCAAGTCACTCTTAACCTTTTAACCCTTGACCATTAACCCACAGAACCACCGCTGCCAAATCACTCCAACGTTATAACTATGAAATTAAAAGGAAAAAAAATCGGCGTATTGTTCGAGGCCGACTACTTCGAGAATGAGATATTTTACTATAAGTTCCGCTTCCCGGAGGAGGGGGCCGAGCTGCACTTTCTGACCCGGCTTTGGGGGAATCCCAGCATTACTTTTCATGGGCACGAATACCGGGCTCCAATGGAGTGCAACGAGAGTTTTGAGAACATGAGCGACGAGGAATTGCGCAGCTACGACGCCATCATAGTCCCGTCAGGAATGGTGTCGGATCGGTTACGTTATACAGAAGATGTAACAAAAATTCCGCCCGCGACTGAGTTTTTGAAACGCGCCTTCGCCGAGCCGGGAATTTTGAAAGGCATCATTTGTCACGGCCTATGGCTTACCGCTCCGGCGACTGAACTGGTGAAAGGTCGCCCGTTGGTTTGCCACAATAACCTGATCGGCGATGCCAAAGCCTACGGGGCAATATACACCAATGAAGATGTAGTTGTGGATGGCGATCTGGTCACAGGTCGTTCAGGCGGGCATGCCCATCTTTTTGCCGCTAAGATTATTGAAATACTGTCCGATCCAGCTTGATAAATTTTATAAAATATGAAAACGTCTTTCTTCCACATCGCGGTTACGGTCAAAGACTTAGCTCCGTTCGAGTCCTTTTACGCCAAACACTTTGGTTTCGAGCGAGCACGAGTCATCGACCTAGGCGACGACGCTGAGTTGATCTTTCTCAAAAATGACGACGGCTTCTACCTGGAAGTTTTCCCCCCAGAAGAAGAAAGACCCTGCGAGATGGCCGGAGCCGACGGCCCGCACTACCCCGGCCTGCGCCACATCGCTTTTCAAGTGGACGACGTGGATGCCAAGCTGGAAGAAATGGGAAAAGATGCCGTGCTAAGTCTTGGCCCACTTCGCTTCGACGACTTCATCCCCGGCTGGAAAACTGCCTGGCTCAAAGATCCAGAGGGAAATATTGTAGAGATAACGCAGGGTTATAAAGATAGCTCAAATTTACCGTCCCACTCATAAACTCACCTACCTATAAACTCCAAACTCAATCTTATGAAAATCGACTTCACCTTCTCAGACACCATCGCGGGCTACGTAACCGACTACAAGCCGGAGGAGCGGTGGTTTTCGCTCGAAACTTCCGACGGCCGGCCCTTCAAGATCAACATGACGCCATCGCTTTACGCCCGTACTACGCGGAATCTGACCGAAGGCTACCAGGATGCTTCAGGACAGTTGGATGAGCTTCTGTCCAACAAAGGGCAGCACGTGTTTGTGTATGGCACTTTCTATCCCGGCCAGGAAACGTCGGAGAATATCTTCGAAGGCCAGTGGATCATTTTCCCGGGTCACAAAGCGGGTGAGTACCGCCACGAGGAGCCGAACTGGTGGATAGAGCAAATCAGATCGCTGGGAACGAGTTACCTGAAGTGGCAATTCGACTACCCCAACGAGCGAATCAATTACAACAATTACCGTACACTGCTGAATTTGGCGGGAACCAAGCAGGGTGATTACTTGCAAGAGACCGATACCATTTCCCGGATGGTGTATGGCCTGGCGTCGGCCTACATGTTGACGGGTCAAGATGAATTTCTGGAAGGAGCCGAGCTGGGTACCGAGTACCTACGTGAACACCTTCGCTTTTTCGACCAGGACGACGACCTGGTTTATTGGTACCACGGCCTGAAAGTGGAAGGTCAGAAGGAAACCAAACTCCTGACATCCGAATTCGGCGACGACCTGGACTCGATCCCGATGTACGAACAGATTTACGCGCTGGCTGGTCCAACCCAGACCTACCGCCTGACGGGCGATGCCCGCATCCGCTACGACATCGATAAGACGCTCGACCTTTTTGAAAAATACTACAAAGACCACGATGGCGAGGGCTACTACTCGCACATCCACCCCATTTCGCTGAGCGCCAAGGAAGAGTCGCTGGCCCATAACATGGCGCGAAAAAACTGGAATTCCGTAGGTGATCACGCCCCGGCTTACCTTATCAACCTCTATCTGGCCACAGGCGAAAAAGCCCACGCCGATTTCTTGGAGTACACCTTCGATACCATCACGAAGTACTTCCCCGACTACGAAAACAGCCCATTCGTGCAGGAAAAATTCATGGACGACTGGAGCAAGGATCAAAGCTGGGGCTGGCAGCAAAACCGCGCCGTGGCGGGTCACAACCTCAAAATCGCCTGGAATCTCATGCGCATGCAGTCGCTGAAGTACAAAGAATCCTACCAGGAATTTGCCGAAAAGATCGCCGAACTCATGCCCGACGCGGGTTCCGACCGACAGCGCGGCGGCTGGTACGACGTGGTGGAGCGCGAAACCATCGTCAACGGCCACCATCAATTTGTGTGGCATGACCGCAAGGCATGGTGGCAGCAAGAGCAGGCTATTCTGTGCTACATGATTCTGCAAGGCATCGACGGAAAGGAAGAATATCAGAAACACGCCCGTGAGGCGGCGGCGTTCTACAATGCCTTCTTCCTCGACACTGACGACGGCGGGGTGTACTTCAACGTCTTCGGCAACGGGATGCCCTACCTGCTCGGTACCGAGCGCTTCAAGGGTAGTCACTCGATGAGCGCCTACCACAGCATGGAACTTTGCTTTCTGTCCACAGTCTATGTCAACCTGCTCATCACCAAGACGCCCACTTACTTTTATTTCAAACCCTACCCGAACGCCTTTGAGAATGGTATCCTGCGCGTATCGCCAGATATCCTGCCCGAAGGAAGCATCAGCATCACCGAATGCTACATCAACGACAAGCCTTACGACAATTACGACGCCGAGAAACTGACCGTTACGCTACCCAAAGGGGAAGAGCAAGTGCGGGTGAAAGTACTGCTCACGCCGAAAAAGTAAGTGGAAGAGTGATGATCTGGTCGAACCCAAAAATTCATCACTCATCATTCATCACTCATCATTCTAAAATCATGAAAGTTACCACAAAAACCATCAAAGACATTACTGTCATCGAGGCCGAGGGCAACATCGACAGCCGTACCGCCGGGGAGTTCGAGAAAGCAAGCATCGCGGCCACGCAGGACGAGGACAAGGTCATCATTGACCTCAGCCAGGTAGAGTTCCTATCCAGCGCGGGGCTGCGTTCGTTGCTCATGCTCTACCGGCAGGTTAAGGCTCGTGACGGTAAGATCGTCCTCGTCGGGGTTTCTGAGGAAATCCAGGAAGTGATGGAAAACACGGGCTTTATCAATTTCTTCACCCTGACCGAGCTTCTCGAAGACGGTGTAAAAGAACTCAGCTAATGGCTACTGTAAAGACAAAAACTACCAAAGCAAAAGCGGAGCCCGCCAAAGCGGCTCCGGTAAAAACCGCCATACTCAGTAAGAGTATCAACGACATACGAATTGATTACTACCCAACCCACGAACATGAGGGCGTCAAGTTCCGGCGCGGTCACGCCATGCCCTTCGGGGCAACCACCGTACCGAACGGCGTCAATTTCAGCATCAGTTCCAGCGCGGCTACAGCCTGTACGCTCGTTCTGTTTGATCGCGGGGCTGACAAGCCTTTCGTTGAAATCCCGTTTCCCGACGAATTTCGGGTGGGCGATGTGTATTGCATGACCGTCTTCGACCTCGACGTCGAGCGGCTGGAATATGGTTACCGAATGGACGGGCCTTTTGCGCCCGAACGCGGCCACCGCTTCGACAAGAGCGTCATCCTTAGTGATCCCTACGCACGATCCCTCGGGGGGCGCGACACTTGGCTGGCCGAACCCAACTGGGACGACGTGTATCCCTACCGCTCACGGCTTGCTTTCGAGGATTTCGACTGGGAAAACGACCACCCGCTGGAGTACCCGATCGAGGATCTGGTGATTTACGAGATGCACGTCCGCGCATTCACCAAGCATGAGAACGCCAAAGTAAAAAACGGCGGTACCTTCAGCGCCATAAAACAGAAGATTGCGTACCTGAAAGAACTCGGTGTCAACTGCATTGAACTGATGCCGATCTACGAATACGACGAATGGGAAAATAGTAAGCCCAACCCCGTTACGGGCGAAATGCTAGTTAATTTTTGGGGGTACAGCACCGTCAATTTCTTTTCGCCCAAAGCGGGTTACGCCGCCACCGGCAAGTTTGGGATGCAGGTAGATGAGCTGAAAACGGTCATCAAAGAATTGCACAAAAACGGCATCGAAGTCATACTCGACGTAGTGTTTAACCACACTGCCGAAGGCGACCACCGTGGCCACACGATTTCATTCCGGGGCATCGACAACAAGACATATTACATGCTCACGCCCGAAGGGTATTATTTCAACTTTTCGGGAACGGGCAATACGCTGAATTGCAATAACCCCGTGGTACGCGACATGGTACTAGACTGCCTGCGCTACTGGGCCGCCGACTACCATATCGACGGCTTCCGCTTCGACCTCGCCGCCATTCTGGGTCGGGCGCAGGACGGCAGTCCGTTGAGCAATCCGCCACTGTTAGAGTCGCTGGCTTACGACCCAATTCTGGCCAAGTGTAAACTCATCGCCGAAGCCTGGGACGCGGGCGGACTCTATCAGGTCGGTACTTTCCCGGCCTACGGTCGCTGGGCCGAGTGGAACGGCAAGTACCGTGACGCGCTCCGCAAGTTCCTCAAAGGCGACGAAGGAATGGTGGGCGAAATGGTACAACGCATTCAGGGTTCGCCCGACCTGTACTACTACCGTGGGCCGACCGCGAGTATAAATTTCATTACCTGCCACGACGGTTTTACCCTTTACGACACCTTTGCTTACAACGAAAAGCACAACGAGGCCAATGCCGAAGAGAACCGCGATGGGGCTAACGACAACAACTCCTGGAACTGCGGAGCAGAAGGTGATACCGACGACATCGAGATCAATTTTCTCCGTCGCAAGCAGATCAAGAATGCACTGGCGATCCTGATGGTCAGCCAGGGTGTGCCGATGATCCTGATGGGCGACGAAATGGGTCGCACTAAGCACGGTAACAACAACACCTACTGCCACGACAATGAACTCAACTGGCTCGACTGGTCTTTGCTCAAAAAGAACCAACACCTTTTCGAGTTCACCCAGAGCCTGATCCGCTTCCGCAAGGCACACCCCGTGTTGCGCAGTTCTACGCACTTCACCCATACCGACTACGTCAACAGTGGTTACCAGGATATCAGCTTGCACGGTACCCACGCCTGGGCGCTCGACGGTTCGCCGAGCAGCCGCTCGTTTGCCTTCATGCTCGACGGCGACCACGCCAAGCAAGGCGCAATCAAGGACGATACGATTTACGTGGCGATGAACATGTACTGGGAGGGCCTGTCATTCGACCTGCCACAACTTAACGATGGCCGTCAGTGGCATGTCTTCGTCAACACCGACATGCCCGAGAAGGAAGCTGTCAGTCCTCTCGGCAAAGAACCCCGCACCGACAGCCAAAACCACGTGCTGGTTGGGCCGAGGTCAGTGATGATTTTAGTAGGAAAATGATTGGAGACTTTAAACCGCCAGGCGGCCCTGTTTAAACAAATAAACTTTGAACCTTAAAACTAAAAAAAGATGAGCTTCGCAATAAAATCAAACGTAAAAGACGCGGCCGACGGCGGCAAAGTGGCTACCATTAACTTGGAGGGCGAACTGGACTCACTTTCGGCCCGCTTATTTCAAAAGGAAATCGAAAAAGTGGCGATGGAATCGCCCAAGGATCTGGTACTGGACATGGAGAAACTCAGCTTCATGGCTTCGGCGGGACTACGGGTACTTATTTTCTCCAAACAAAAGATTGGCTCCGCACTCAACATTTACCTCGTCAAGCCACAGCAACCCATCGTGGACACGCTCGAGCATACGGGCCTGCTACACAGCGTCAGCGTTGTGGACAAGTACCCTGGCTAATAAAACCGGGAATAGTTAAAATCAACTGCCGAGGGTTCTAGCCCTCGGCAGTTGAAAATCAGGACTTTTGATTTAAACCAATGCACTCAAAAACCTTCCCCGGCACAGTCGAATCCATCGACTCGATCCGGCATTACATCGCGGATATTGCCCAGAGCGCGGGACTCGATAAAAAGGCCAGCTACAATCTAAAGCTGGCCGTTGACGAAATCGCGACCAACATCGTACTATACGGCTACGAGGAGCCGGGCCTGGAAGGGAACATTGATGTCCTACACGAGCAAACGGATGAAGCCCTGACGGTAGTTTTCGAGGACACGAGCGCCCCCTTCGATCCGCTCGCCCGCGAACTACCCGATGAGGAAGACCTCGCTAAGCCATTGGAAGAAAGAAAAATCGGCGGCCTAGGTATCTTTCTTACTGTAAAAGGTGTAGACGATTTCAGCTACGAACGAGTGGAAGGAAAGAATCGAAATATTTTTAAGATGCTCCTGGCGACTTGAGAAGCTTGGGGCGCTTTGTTTGAGCGGAATTCCTGCGAATTATCGCCCCCGTAACAGTCTGAAAATATAATTTTCTCTCTCTTCTAAAATAAAAAATCAACTGTTCAATTTATAATAATTATTATTTCAAATAATGGAGATTATTTCTGACAAAATTTAATCCTAAACCCTACATTAAACACTTAAAATTTTGAATATTTAAACAAAAAAATAACCGAATTTACACACCAATAGTATGCCCCGCCACGCCAACCCCTTTCCTGGATTAAGGAGTTTCGAGTCGCAGGACTCGGAATTGTTTTTTGGGCGGGAAAGTCACATCAAAGAATTGCGCGTAAAGCTTTCGATGAACCGCTTTCTAGCGATCGTGGCTTCTTCGGGAAGTGGTAAATCCTCTCTAATCAAGGCGGGTTTGATCCCTTCGCTACACCGCGATAAACTTAACGACACGGCCCACGACGAGTGGAATGTCATTCTATTCAAGCCCGGCGCGACGCCGATTCGCTCATTGGCGCAGGCGCTTCAAGTACATTTGTATGGCTCGGAAGACGGGTACCTGGAATTAGCAAAAAAAATCAGAGAGACTCCCCGCGTAGTGTACGGTCTCTTCAAGGAACTGATCGGTAAGAATATTCTGCTGGTCATCGACCAATTCGAGGAAGTTTTCCGCTACGCCCAGCCGAGCGCGGCCGAGCAGCGCGACGACGAGATCCATCATTCCGGAGCCACAGCCAAGCTTATTGCGCTAATCATGGACATGATCCAGCAGTCTGACTGCCCGGTCTACGTCGTACTGACTATGCGTTCTGACTACCTCGACGAATGCACCAACTACGTGGGTTTCACCGAAGTCATCAATCGGGGGTACTACCTTTTGCCCAAAATGAATCCGGCCGAGATCAGGCGGGCTATCGTCAAACCCATCGAACTACAGGAGGCGATGATTGCCCCGGATCTTACTGATCGGCTGGTAACCGAAATCGGCAGTAGTTTCGACCACCTGCCCATCATGCAGCATGCCCTGATGCGTACTTGGGATTATTGGGAAAGTCAGGAAACGGAAAAACCACTCGACGAAACCCACTACGAAGCCATCGGCACGATGGAAAAGGCCGTGTCACGCCACGCCGAGGAGATTTACCACGGCCTGGCGAATGACAAGTGTCGCCTGGCAACCGAGAAAATATTCAAGTCGTTGGTCGTGTTGGCGCCCGGCGACATCGGGGTGATGCGCCCCACGCGGCTGCGCACCATTGTGCGCGTGACGGGCATGGAGCGGGAGTTGCTCACCGAAGTTGTCAATCGCTTTCGCCAACAGGGTTCGTCGTTTCTAACGCCCTCCTACACGCAGCGTATCGACTCCGATTCGTTCATCGACATTTCGCTCGAAAAAATCATGACGCTCTGGGAGCGGCTGGGCGGTTGGATTGCCGAGGAGACCGAGTCGGCAAAACTTTACAAGAAAATAGGCGCGGCAGCGGCGTTGAATCAGGCCGGAAAAACGGGGCTGCTTGTCAATCCTGAACTGCAACTGGGCATTCAGTGGCTGCGCGAAGAGCATCCTACGCTGGAATGGGCAGAGAAATATGACCCGTACTACGAGCGGGCCATCAACTACCTGGATCACAGTAGGATTCAGCACGAAAATGCGATTAAGAATAATGAGGACCAACAAAAACGGGAGTTAAAAAAGGCCCGTTATTTCGCCATTGTAATGGGCATGGCTTCACTGCTGTCGCTGCTGTTCCTGGTCATTTCGCTAGTGCTGCGCTACGACGCCGAACAGAGTCGCAAGCAGTCGTTGGAAAAGGAGAAGCAGGCCATGCTGGAACGGATAAGAGCCGAGGAGCAGACGAAAGAATCTATTTCGCAGAAAAAAATCGCTGAGCAGCAGGAGATCATCGCCGAGCAGCAGCGCCGCCTTACCGAGGAGCAGCGATCCATCGCCGTGCGCGAGCAGCGACTGGCCGAGGTGAAGCGGCTGGAAGCAGAAATCGCCAAGCAAATCGCCGAAATCGAGAAGGTCAAGGCCGACTCCGCCCAGCGGCGGGCCGAAATGCAGAAAGATCTGGCCGTAAAATCCAAAGCTTTGGCCGACGTGCTACGCATTCAGGCCGACTCGTCGCGGCGCGAGGCGCAGCTCTCGCAGAAGGACGCCGAACAACAGCGAGCCCGCGCCGTCGCCCGCTCGGTCGCTATTCAATCGTACCAGATGAACGACAGCGGGCAAGACGCCCTACCCGCTTTGCTAGCCGCACAGGCTTTCCGCTTCAATCTCCGCACGGGCGGACAAAAGGATAACCCCGAGATTTTTAAAGCCCTGTCCAACGCCGCCAACGCCAAGTCGGTACTACGCTGGCACAGTGGCATGGTACGCAACGTGATTTCCAAACCCGGCGGCAACGCCTACGCTTCCACGGGCGACGATGGCACGGTGAAAGTGTGGAGTGCAGAACCGGGCGGGCAACCAAAAGTGAAATCCTATACCGCCAACGAAAAAGGCGCGGTGTCACTGCGTTCGCTGGCTTTCTCCGGCAGCGGCGACCAAATGTTTGCGGGCAGCGCGACGGGGAAGCTTTATATCTGGCCAACTGACCAAATCCTGAACATACCCAAAGTCATCCAGGCCCACAGCGGAATCATTAATACTGTTTTGGTGGGCAAATCTTCTGAGCAACTCATTAGCGTTGGCGATGACGGTTCGCTACGTAGCTGGAAAATCACTCCCACGGGTCTGGATTCATTGCAAAATGTACAAACCGACATCCCTATTCTTTGCGCTCGCCTTACCCCCGACGGCGGGCACCTGGCTTGCGGCGCGGACAAGGGAAGGGTAGTTATTTTCGATTTACAAGATTTAAGTAAAGAACCCGTCTCCTTCAACTACTACGGCTTCGGCAACCGCGTCACGGCTCTGGCATTCGATGCCGACGGCTCACACTTGATCACCGGTAATTCGGCGGGTTCGCTGTATCGCTGGGAGTATGAGAAAAACGAGATCGGCCGCATCGGTCTGCCGCTGTCGGGTAGGCACACCTCCCCGGTCAACGAGATAACATTTTCGCCAGATGGCAAATTGGTGGCTTCGTGCAGTTACGACTGGACGGTTCACCTCTGGAATTACGGCAATATCATCAATCGGCAGGTGCAGCCCATCGTGCTGGACGATTTCGATACCTGGGTATATGGCCTTGCTTTCTCGCCCGATGGCAAGCGGCTCGTAGCCGGCGGAGCCGACCGTACCATCCGATCCTGGCAGGTGGACCCAGACGAGCTTTACCAAAAAGTACTGGAGAAAGCCAATCGGGATATGACTATCGATGAATGGAATCGCTACATCGGGAAGGAGATTCCGTATGAGAAGGCGGTGAAGAGTGATGCGGCAGTGCAGTAGTACAAAGTACTTAGTTCAGAGTTTATGAGTTATAATTTACAGAAAACAATACTTAAATCTTACTCATCCAAAGCGAAAACTACGCTTTGGATTTTGGGAGGTTTTGTGTTGTTTTTTTTGGTTTCATCGGCAAGAGTCCAGGCCCAGGATTCTTGTGATCAGTCGATCATGTTGCCTGAGGCAGAGAAGCGATACGCAACGGGAAATTTTGATGAGTTGCTGGAAATTTTGCTGCCTTGCGTCGAGAATGGCTTTAACGAAAACGGTCGGGTGCAGGCATACAAAATATTGGTCAGGACCTATCTGGCTATGGATTCTGTGAGCCGGGCAACGGAAACCATCCGAAAGATACTCGTCATCAACCCACAGTTCGAGCCCGAATTTTCGGCTTCCGACCAGTTCAAAAATTTGGTGCAGGATATGAAAGATTTTCAGGAAAAAATCATGGAGATTACTTCCGTTTCCAAGAAGGCTGAGAATCTGCTCCAGGTACCCGCCACGGTGATGGTACTGACCGAAAAAGACATCGTACAGCGCGGTTACCAAAGTCTGGAAGAAATGCTGCACGACTTGCCGGGCTTCGACATTGCTAAGGGCAATGGCCCCGGCTACGCCTACTTTTACCAGCGCGGCTACCGAGCGATTTCCAACGACCGGATTCTGCTGCTGATCGACGGCGTGGAGGAGAATGATTTGGTTTCTAACAATATCCCCATTTCGCGGCAGTACCCCATCGCCGACGTGGCGCGGGTAGAAGTAATTTACGGCCCGGCCTCTACACTTTACGGAGCCAATGCATTCTCGGGCGTCATCAATGTGATTACCAAAAGCTACGCCAAAAGTACGGGTACTAACAAAAAACTTGCCTTTACCGGACAAACCCGCGGCGGCACCTGGAACACGGGCTACTTCGACGGCATCCTGACGGGCAAAACCAAGGACGTGGCTGTGTCGGTCATTGGTCGCTATTACCGCTCCGACGAAATGGATCTCTCACGCAACTCCGACACCTGGAATTACGATCCGCGCACCGCCGGTCAGTACAATGGCCTTTTAGATATGCAAGGACAAGCGGCGAATAAATACCTCAATAGCAGTGGCCTGCTCACAAAATTCCCTAACAGTAGTTTATTTACCGTCGACCGTGCCGCGAACGGAGATGCCACGGCCATTCGGCTCACGTCCGAAGGCCGTCAAAAGGCGGCTGAACTAGATAACCAAGGCGTTTTTGACAGCGACGTAACGGGCGAACCCGTGCAGTTTGATAATAAGACCTCGGATTTCTTTGTCCGGGTAAAAGTGGAGTTCAAGGAGTTGACGCTGTCGGGATACAGTTGGAAGACCAATGAGGGAGCCACGCCCTGGTACACGAACAAGTCGCGGTTGTCGGCCCCGAACCGCTCTCGCTGGATCACGGCTAACAACGCTTTTTCCAGCGTCTATAATAAGACTTTTAGCGAGCGATTCCAGGTTTTGAACATTACTTCTTTCAAGATTCACGAGATCGAAGGTGGCACCAATCTTGCTTCTTACTCGGGCTATTATAATAACCGTTATTCGCTCCTCGACCTGGCCAATGGCCGTATGCCCGTGACATCCACCCAGTATTTTTACCGCTACTCGAACCAGTTAAGAAATGAACTGCGCTATTTTCTGACGCCCTCCCCTCAGCTTGAAGTAAGCGGCGGCCTGGAAATCCGCGCCAGCTACATTCAGGGCGACTACATCCGCTCGGCCCGTAAATTCCCTGACGAAACGGGCTACCAGGTGGATTCCATCGTGGGCGGCAACAACTACCGCAGCTATGATCTCGGCCTCTATTCGCAGTTGACATATCGGCCCGTAAGTTATCTAAAGATGGTGGGCGGGTTACGGCTCGACAACAACCGGATTCGGAATTTAGGTGGCTACGGGACGGTGTTTAACCCCCGTTTGGCTGTCGTTTATATCAAAGACAAGTACATTTTCAAAGCCATTTACGCCACGGCTTTTAAGGATGCCTCCAACCTGCAAAAGTACGGCACTGCTCCTGACCGTCAGCTCAATAATCCTCGTCTACAGCCCGAGCGGGCACAAAACATAGAAGTGAGCGGCAACCTACGCGTGAATAAAGATTTGTCATTCAATGTGGTGGCCTACCGGGCGATTTACAGTAGCGTAATCGGTACGGCCCGGGTACAACTACCCGATGGCAGCACGACTACACAGTTTCAGCCTCTGGGCCGACAGTTGATTTACGGCCTACAAGGCGAAGGTTCTTACAAGACAGAAAACCTGAATATTTGGGGGAATTTCACGGTCGCGAAACCGCTGGATCTCGAAACCAACCAACGCATCAGCGACATCGCCGACTTCCAGTTTAATCTGGGCGGCAACTACCAAATCACCGAGAAATTGAGCGCTAATCTGACCACCAACTACGTGAGCGCCCGGAAAACCGGAGCCGGTACTTTCGGAAGTAACAATCCAATTACCCGTTTCAACCCCTATCTAATCCTGAACTCGACCATTACCTACCAGAACATCGTGCGGGGCGTTTCCCTGCAACTAACGGTCAACAATATAGCCAATACCGAATACTTCGTTCCCGGCGTCCGCACCGCCGACGGCACAACCTTCGCCTCTCGCTTCCCGCAGGAACGGCGGTACGTTTCGGTAGGGGCGCTTTTTAATTTTGAATGAGTGAATGAGTAAATACCGGATCTCGCTGTCATTCACTCATCACTCATCACTCATCACTCATCACTCAGAATGTACTCTACACACACTAACTACTCAGCGTTTAAAAACTTCACTATGAATCGCCCTCATTCGCCCTTTTCTCTGGGCTCACCTGGTCCCGTAGCGTATCGCCAGGAACAGCCAAAGTATCGAAGTCTGCCTAATTTAGAGTTGATTGAAGTCACCTATCCCGAGCGCATCTTAGACATCGGGAAATTTAGGATAGAGGGTTGGCGAAATGAGAAAGGCGTCGATCCTGATTTTTTTGCCCAAAAAACCTGGCTTGATGAACTCGATAAAAAAGCAAAGCATTGGATCGTAACGGATGGGGAAGAAATCGTAGCTGCGGCCCGGCTCAGCTTACACGACTCACTGGATGATGTACCCTACGCCGATATGCTGACACCCGAACACCAGCGACATTTTGAAAGCAGAAAACTCGCGTCTCTCAACCGTTTGGTAGTAGCACCCGAATACCGGGGTCATGGGCTGTCTGGTCAGTTAGATGCCATCAGAATTGAAAGCGCCAAAGCGCTGGGTGCGGAA
>NZ_JBGSXF010000541.1:0-5908 GCF_041751555.1 Persicitalea sp.
ACGGGGCAAATGGTAGGACACGAGGTAAAGAAAAAGTCCGTCACGTAAATTTTCCCCGCCACATCTTTTTGCGTTACGGTATCACCTTTCTGGTTGACAAAGGCAAAATCGGGAATGGTATTGTAAACTGTGTCCGTGACCATTCTTCCATCCACTTCTTTGGTCACCGCGTCGCGCTCGCCCAGAATCGGTAGTCGCCTGGAGGCATCGTTACAGGCAAAAATACCGGCGACCAAAGTCAGCGGAAGTATTATTTTATATAGAGATTTACTTTTCATCACCTGTCGGCTTCACTTTATTTTTAATAAACTATTTCAAAAACTCTCGGGCAGCTTCCAGACTTTCGTTGGTTCTTTTCTGCACGTCAGAGATTTTGTCTTTTTCCAACCGAAAATAAACCAGTGCATCACCCGCCGGAAGTGCCTTGGCAGAATCGCCACGGTAGGCGTACATCCATTCCATCATGAGGCTATCCGCCGTAGCTAGACTTTGGCTGAGTTCGAGGGCTCTGAGACGCTGTTCGGCGAAGGTTGTACTACTCACACCTTCCTGCTGGAGGCTATCGAGTTCAACCAACTTAGTAGAAAGTTGTTTTTTCAACGACATGATCTCACCCTGCTTCGGCATCACCTCATCGTGAATGGCCATCACCTCATCTTCCAATTCCTTTACCCGATCACCGTTTTGATTGCAGGCAGCAAGAGCAAAGTGGGTCAGCATCATCAGTCCTATTCCAAATCTCATTTTTCTGGTTTTAAAGGGTACATTGATTATTTCACTGTCAACTGTCAATCGCGACGGCGACCGCCACGGGGCGACCCGGTGTCAACTGTCAACTGTCAATCGCGACGGCGACCCGGTGTCAACTAAAAAAGCTTCGTCTGCGTCTTCTCATTCATCTGCGCCGTAGTGTGGGTCAGGATTTCGCGGGCGTTGTTCACTACCGTCTCCGATGGTTTGCTGCCGCCGATCATCTGGGCGATCTCCCCTACCCTCTCCTCAAACCCTAACTTACGGATACGGCTGACGGTTTTGGCCGATGAGTGATCTTTGTAAACAAAATAATGCGCCGAACCCTGCGCCGCAATTTGATGCAGATGCGTAATGGCAATAATCTGGTGGTTCTGAGCCATCTGCCGCATCATGTTGCCCATTTTTATGGCAATTTCACCCGATACGCCCGTGTCGATTTCGTCGAACACGATTGTTGGCAGTCTGCGTTTGTCGGCCAAAATGTACTTGATTACCATCATCAGCCGCGAGAATTCGCCTCCCGATGCCACATTGCGCAGTTCCTGCGACTTTATTCCCTTGTTGGCGCTGAACAAAAAGGAAATGAAGTCGATGCCGTCAGCGGTGGGCGGCACTTCGGTCATTTCGAGCGTCAACGAGGCGTTTGGCATCCCGAGTTCGATCAGGCCCTCACAGATGTTTTTCTCTATACTCTTGCAAACAGCCTTACGCGCACTGGATAGTTTGGAGGCACTCTGCGTCATGCGTTCCCGAGCGCTTTCAGATTTCTCGAGTGCTTTTTCCAGGTCGTCGTCCATACTCAATACCTGGCTCACCTTGCTTTCCAGATCGGCCTGAAAGACGAGCAGTTCGGCTATGTCTTTCGACTGATGCTTTTTCAAGAGTTGATAAATCAAATCCAGCCGTTCGCGGACAATGGTACTGCGGTCGTCATCCACCTCGACCATGTTGCCGGCGTTACTAACCTCGTCGGCCAGGTCACGCAACTCAATGAGCGTACTTTGGGCGCGGTCGCGCAAGGTGGCGTAGTAGTTGACGAGCCGACTGACCTGCGTCAGCGTCCCAACCGCCCCTTTGAGCAAATCCAGTACCGACTGCTCGGGATTGTCGAGGTAGTCATAAACCAGTTGCAGTTTTTCTTTGATTTCGACGGCATTTTCCAGAATGCTGAGCTCGTTTTCCAACTCTTCCTGCTCGTCGGGCTGCAAATCAGCCTCGACCAATTCCAGATACAGGAAATTGTTGTAGTCGAATTCCTTCCGCAAACGATCTGCCAATTTTTTAAGGGTATCGTAGGCTTCACGGGCTTCGCGGTAAAGCCGAAAATCCTTACGGTACTTTTTCAGGTACTTGTCGGTCTGGGCGTAGACATCCACGACCTGCAGCTGAAATTCGTTGTTGCCCAACATGATGGAGTCGTGCTGGGAATGGATGTCCATCAGCTCGTTCGTTACGCGCCGCAGCGTGTCCAGATTGACGGGCGTATCGTTGACGAAAGCCCGCGACTTGCCGCTTGGGCTGATTTCGCGGCGCACTATACAGTGCTTTGCAAAATCAAGTTCTTCTTCCTCAAAGACGTGTTCGAGCGCGTAGCCCGACACGTCATAAGTACCCTCGATTATGCACTTTTTTGCCGGATCGTAAAGCGACTTGCTATCGGCTCGGTTTCCCAGTAACAAGCCGATGGCCCCGAGCATGATGGATTTACCCGCTCCGGTTTCACCCGTAATTATATTTAACTGATTATCAGGCGCTAATTCGAGATGTTCGATCAACGCGTAATTTTTTATGAGAAGATTGACGAGCATAGAATGGTACTTGCTGACGTTGGGGCGGCCAAGTTAACAACAAATTATCTGAAAGGATAGCGGGCCGCGCATCGAACCAACACGAATTGAGGATCAGAAAATTCACCGAACCTCGCCTATTTTTGGAATAGTTTCCGCTTTTTGGTCGTAGATGATCTCGGCAATGTTAGTGAATAAAATCCGATGCGGATGGCTTCGCAGGTCGCGAAGCAGCAGAGAATCACCATCGAACGATTCCAAACTTCCGAAAAGGGTGCGCCCATCGCGTCGGACTGCGTTGATGTCCCGCGCCAGAATTAGAGCCAGGGAATCTTGGGTAAAGGGTGGAAAGAGGCGGAGGAGGCGTTTGCTCATAGCACCGGCAATTTCCCTATATTTGTTGGAATTTCGCTCCCGAATCATCTAAAACATTATCTAATGCATCCAAATAAGCTTTTATCTTTTTCAAAAAAATCTTTCTCCGCAGTTGTCATCGGCGTAGCCGCGCTGGCCGCTGTCGGTCTGACTACCCCCGGCCCGGTGGTGGCTCCCCAAGGCCCCGGCCAGCCGCTGGCCCTCAAAATGGACACGGTCGTCACGGGTTTGAAAACACCCTGGGCGCTGGCTATTCTGCCCGACGGCGATATGCTCGTGACCGAGCGCGGCGGGACACTGCGACTGGTTCACAATGGCAAGCTCGACCCTAAGCCTATTGAGGACGTCCCCGAGGTGCTCGCCAAAGGACAGGGTGGCTTGCTGGACGTAGTGCTGCACCCCGACTACGCAAAAAACGGTTGGATTTACCTGACCTACGCTTCCCCTGCCGCGCCCGGAGAAGCAGGTGACGCTGACGGAGCTAACACCGCGCTGATGCGGGCGAAGCTGAAAAACCATAAATTGGTAGATAAAAAGGTCATTTTCAAAGCAACGCCCAACGTGAAGTCCAATCCCCACTTCGGCGGGCGCGTGGCTTTCGACAGGGAAGGCTACTTGTACTTAACCCTTGGTGAGCGCGGTCAAAAGCCGGAAGCCCAGCAACCAACCAATCACCTGGGAACCGTCGTGCGGCTTTACGACGACGGCCGCGTACCAAAGGACAACCCCTTCGTGGGCAGCAAAAAGGGCCTGGGAGAAATTTATTCCTATGGTCACCGTAACCCGCAGGGCCTGGCGCTCGATCCCAACTCCGGTAAAATCTGGGAACACGAGCACGGCCCACAGGGCGGCGACGAGGTGAACATCGTGAAAAAGGGTGCCAACTACGGCTGGCCCGCCATCACTTTCGGCATCGATTACGACGACAGCATTATCTCGGAAGACACCGCCCGCGCGGGCATGGAGCAGCCCATCATTTACTGGCGTCCGTCCATCGCGCCCTGCGGCATGACTTTCGTCACCAGCCCTAAGTTCAAAGATTGGAACGGTGATCTGCTGGTTGGCTCGTTGAAATTCAACTACGTGATGCACTGCACCGTAAAGGGCGACCAAATCACCAAGCAGGAAAAAATTCTCGAAGGCATCGGTCGCGTCCGCACTATCCGCGAAGGAGCAGATGGGAACATTTACGTAGTGGCAGAGAATACAGGTACTGTGTTCCGGGTGAGTCCGATGTAGGAGAGAGTTCAGGCAAAGTTATTGTCGTACAATTTCCAGGCCGGGAAGATCACATCCCAGTTCTCACCCCACGTTAGTGTATCGTTCTCAACCCTGAACGATTTAAACTTTTCAAGATTCTGGTACTGGGCATAATAGCCTTTGAGCCGGGAGAAAGGGGCCGAAAAATCCACCTCTCGCACGGTTCCGTCGTCGAAATACACTTGTAGGGTATAGCCCGAGAGGTACTTCGCCTGGGTAACACGACATGTCTTTGCTGATTTCATTTTAGTTTCTTGGTAATTTTCTCGAAGTCCACCGGAAGATGGTAAACCATGATCCGGTTCCATTTTTCCACGATGCTTTTATCGAAGGCGCGGATGAATTGCTCAGCCTCCTTTCTTTGGGTCGAAGGCAGAGACTTTTTGCTTCTTACCCTACGACCCTTGATTTCCAACGCCCCCAAGTCGTACAGCAGTTCAAATTTATTTTCATATTCGGCGTACTTCACGTGAACGTGAATAGGAAGGTGGTCTTCGGTATATACGAAAAAGACGAGGCCGAAATATTCAAAAATCTTTGGCATGAGTGATTCGTTTTGGGCATTTGTCAAAAATAATCTTTTTCTTTATGGTTCCGAAATATGGGTCAGTACTACATCTTTGCCGATGAGGTTGATCCCTCCTTCGCCTTCTTATTAAAAATCCCCGCCCAAGTCTCAAACTCCCCGAACAACTCCGCGTACTTTTTCCGATTGGCTGCATTCGGCTTAAAAATGTGCCCAATCTGGGTGAACTGCCCGGCATCTTCGTACTTCTCGATGTGTCCAATAGCCTTCAACCCCATCAAGGCCGCACCGACCGACCCCGTCTCCACTGTATCGTTGAGGTTGACGTTGATGCCAAAAATATCCGCCAACATTTGCACCCAGACTTTGCTCTTGGCAAAGCCGCCGTTGGCGTAGATGGCTTTGACCTTCTGAGTTTCCAGGAGTACTTTGCCAATACTGAACAGATTCAGCAAAGTACCTTCCATAACCGCCCGCACAAAGTGCATCGGCGTGTGGCGAGTACTCAGCCCGACAAAGCCGCCGCGTACTTCGGAGTTCCACAGCGGCGCACGCTCGCCCAGCAGGTAGGGCAAGCAAAGCAACCCGTCGCAGCCCAGCGAAATGTCAGCGGCGTCTTTGAAGAGATCATCGTAAGAGATTTCGTCGAAGAAATGGTCTTTCAGCCACTCGAATACTACCGCGCCATTGTTGGTCGCCCCGCCGATGACGTATGTCTCTTTGTCTAGAATATAGCAGAACGTCCGCATTTCTTCGTCGGCAAAGGGCTTCGGCGAGCTGATGCGCACGGCCCCGCTCGTGCCGATGGTCACGGCCATCGTTCCAGGCACGATGGCCCCGCTGCCCAGATTGGCCAGACAGCCATCGCTCGCTCCCAATACCAAGGGTGTCCCGGCGGGTAGTCCGAGGGAATTGTCCTCCGGTAAGTTTACCATATGGTAGGGCGAGACGGGTTCGGAAAAACGGTCGGCGGCGAGGCCGAGGTAGTTCAGGGTGTACTCGTCCCAAGCGAACTTCTCGATATTAAAAAGCCCCGTGGCCGAGGCAATGGAGTAGTCGACCAGGTATTCCCCGGCCAATTTAAAAAACACGTCTGCCTTGATCCCGACGAAGCGGGCCGCTTTTTTGAATAATTTCGGTTCGTTCTCCCGCAACCATAGCAGCTTGCACAGCGGCGACATGGCGTGAATCGGTGTGCCGTTGGTCT
>NZ_JBGSXF010000542.1:0-2685 GCF_041751555.1 Persicitalea sp.
CCAGCAGGCTCCAGCAAAAGAGGTACAGCGTGTAGATCGACCAGACGTAGAGCATGGTCGAAACAGGAACAGTCGTCGCCATGACTAGCCGCGACATGCCCAGCGTGGCCGCAAACAAAACCGTGAAGCCCAGCTCGAAGACCAGGAACGTGGCCAGGGTTTTGGCAAAAAGAATCCTTCGAAGATCGATTCCCTGGGCGAGCAGCAAAGGCAGCGTACCCCGCTCCCGTTCGCCGTTGATGCCGTTGAACGAGAACAGAATAATGAGCAGGGGAAAAACCAGTTGGCAAATCAACGCGGGACTTAGCCAGCCGAACCGAAGACCCGTCCCGTTTTCCTGGCTTTGGCTGAAAAGAAAATCATTCTGCCGGTGGGGCTCCATATAAACCGAACTCCCGGTGTAGGGGGTCAGGCCGGGGTCGAAGCCATGCATCGGCGAAGGCTTTTTGTAGGCATAGTTGCCAAAATGCGCCGCCATGTGCGGGTGTTTGGGTTCCTGGCTCAGCCATTCCCGGCGCGATTTCTGCTGAGCATCCTGCCGGACATCGAGCAGGTCGGCCTGGTAGTCGAGCTGGTGCCACAGCGCCACGGCCCCGATGACCACACCAAAGATCAACAGGGCTATGAGTCGCCGCTCGCGCGCCCATTGCCTCCATTCGTTCAGCATTATAAGTCTCATACTGATTTTTAGCTATCGGCGATTTGACCCGCTCATTTGAATTTTACGAACCCATTGCTCACCCCCGCGCTCAGGTCGAATTCTTTCTTTACCGTTCCGCTCGACAAATCGAGAGAATACATCGCATTGGTGGTGGGGGTCGGTGCGCTTAGGTACAGCTTGGATTCGTCCCACTTGCTGGTCATAGCCGAACTGGATACCTTCGGAAGCAAGGCGGAAAGTTCGCCCTGGGACGTTTTTTGGTAGAGATCCACCTTGAAATATCGGTAGCCCGCATTTTTGCTATCGTCAAAAGGATAGTTGGCCGGATCTTCGCTCTTGAGGGTCAGGGCGCGGCCGTTGCCGTAGTAAAAAAGACCCTGACAATCGGAACCCACGGTTTTGGTAAGATCCATGAAATAAGTCGGGTCAAAAGTGGTCTGCCCGTTTTTGATGCGTACCACCCCGCTCGGCACTTTGGCCTGGTTGCCCGTTCCGGTAATGTAAATGTCTTTGTTTTCATCCAGCACGATGCTGCTGGGACCGAAGCTACTGGCCGATCCTCCGTTCCAGATAATGCCACAGCGGCCGTCGGCAATCAGTTTTTCCACCTTGTCGGTCTTCCGGTTGATCACCGCCACGTACACCGAATCGCCCAGGTTGGAAAAACTGGCCGTCTGGTAGTTCACGCCCATAAACACATAATCGTCGCGGTGAGTCATGCCTAGGTAGAACACGTCCTTAGCACCACGCTTCTGGATGGGAGTCAGGTCGATGGTACCCGTGATCTGCATGGTGGTCGGGTTGAATTTTACCAGCTTGGGCACCCCGCCAAAGCCGTTGCTGGCGGCGTAGGCTTCGGTGTCGCTCACGAAATCCACCGCCCCGAAGGTGTTCAAGCTCTGCACTACGAACGCACCCAGTTCCTGGGGGCGTCCCTGGGCGTCGAATCCGTACTTTCGCAAGGTGGCCGGCGCGCCAAAGGTGGTGAGGTACTGGTGTTCCTTATAGGAATGCATAATACCCGAACCAGTGAGTTCGGCGGCTCCCTCGGTGCCGACTACGCCACTGGGCAATTGCTTGAAGCCGCTGAAATAAGCGGTCTGGTTGGGAAAGGCCCCGCCGGTAACCATTAGGGCGTACTTTACGGCCTCGTCGTTGGCATTCGGTGCCGGGTCGGTCTTTTCACAAGCCGAAAGAAAGAGGCTAAAAGCGGCGGATAGAGCCAGGATTACTTTGCTGATTTTCATTGTGTTCATTGTTTAAATTGATAGATTCTAAGTTTGAGATTGTACGTTCTTCCCGGCAATTGCACTTTGAAATTGTCGTAAATAAGTCGGTTGAAAAGGTTGTTCACGTCGAGCGCGAGGGATATTCTGCTTTTGTAATGAAGCACCGAAACACCCAGGTGATTGACGAACTGGGAGGGTATGCTGTTTTTCAGGGCAGGGTCGCCGTCGATCGCCCAGTAGAGGTAGTAACCGTGGACATAACTGGCGTTCCAGTAAAATTGCACGTGGGCCGATTTCTGCAGCACGCTATCCCGGTTGACGGTAATTCCCCCGTTGGCAAAGAAGTAGGGGATGTTGGGCATTCTGGCTCCGAAATAGCGCGCGCTGTTGACCCCGTAGCCGTCGATCAGCGACCGATTGCGCAGGTCCTGGAACGTGACACTGGCATCCAGCGCCAGCCAGGGGCGGGGCTGAACTTTTACTGCACCTTCGACGCCCCGGATATTGACTTTCAGCGCGTTCTGGTACTGCGCGTAGAATGGCGCTGGGGGCAGATAGATGATGTTCTCGACGTTGCGAAGGAATCCCGAAAGTTCCACGTCGAACGGGCCGGAGCGGAAAACCAGGGTCAGATTCAGGTTGTCCGACTGCTCGGGAAGCAGGGCGGGATTGGGCCGCACCAGCCGGAGATCCCCAAAGGTTTCGGTTTCGTCGGGCAGACGGGTGGCTTTCTCAAAGGAGGCTTTGGCAAAAAAACGGCGGTTCAGGAAATAGGTGAAGGCTGTGTTACCTCCC
>NZ_JBGSXF010000543.1:0-7585 GCF_041751555.1 Persicitalea sp.
TGTGTCGGTGGGTAGGAGAGGCTCGTTGCGCAGGGAATGAGTGTTCGTTCTGATATGGTTGCCAAACCGCACGACATCCTGATTTGGCGCGTAGATGTATTCGTAGTCGGGGTCGGAAACGTAGAGAGGCGTGCTGAGGAAACCATATTTGCTTCTAAGTACGATTTCGGCGGTAGCCAGCCCTATGATCAAAAATAAAAGAATCCCGAGAAATATTTTGCGCATAAATCTTAGCAAGAACCCGAGTGAGCTATGTAAGTTGTTGACGGTATTGTAATGTCTCCTGCGGTCTGGCGTCCAAGTATTTAATGTTTAGAAAACGGATGAACAGCACAAACGGAAACCAATAGTACAAGTCGTAGGGGCGGCCGTTGGTGAATACCATCACGAAGATATACACATAAAAGTAGGCTAGAAAGAGGGTGAGGTTATTTGCTGGTTTTCGCGCTTCTTTGAGCATGTAGAGGAACAAGTACAAATTCAGGCCGCCGAAGAAAATGAAACCGAAGATCCCGTGGTTTACCAAGGATTCCATTATCGGGACGTCCATATAACTACTCTTATATCCTCCACCAATCAATAAAAGTGCCGGAGCAGCCAGGGCTTCGTTGAAGTAAGAAAAACTCGTAACCCGTCCCATCGCCGAGTGGTCGATCGTAGCTGTGTCGGTTAGCTTTACGCCGAATGCCGTATAAGCAATATTGATCATTTTATCGTAGAAGGTGTACCAATATCCGTAAAGCATCCCTTCCAAGCTACTGAATTGAGCCAGAAAAATCTTCAATCCGACAAATAGTAAAATGACGACGACCAGAGATTTAACCGAAAATAGACCCTTTATAATTCTCGAAACATTCTCCGCTTTTGCATTGAAAAAGAAAAACATGCCCCCCATTAGTACTAAAGCCAACAACGCTGATCGAGCTTGGGAGAGAACAATTAGTGCCAAACTAAAAAGTACAGCAGCGAAAAGAAAGATTCTGATCAGCGCATTTTTGTACCTCCCGACCAGAACTAGTCCGGAAATCAGACAAACCAGTCCATTTCGAGCCGTTACGTGAGGATTCCCACCTTCTTGTGCATTCTCATTACCAAAGGTGACGGCAGCCCTCATTCCTAGATGCCAATTAGGGTCAGTCAACAGAGAATAGACTAAGGTGAGATTACAAAGGAACGTTAATAAGAAAACGATTGGTAAAAGCGTGTCTTTTACCTCGTTAGGAACGTGAATAATGAGGAAAAGAAAAGCGAAAATTAGAACATAGTTTCCCATCTCTACGAACCAGTCCACCCCGGAATTGTTGAAGAGCAAAAAGTGATAAAGCGCAACTAACAAAAACAGCACGCCGTACTTGAGAAGGGTGAAATTGACCTTGTAGAGGCGGACAAACAGGTGCGTAGGAAACATCAACAGCAGAGAGAATCCGAAAAAGAAGGCCGTAAAAACGTTGCTGGCCGGCCCAATGCGTAGGGTGTCTCTAATAAAAAAAACCAATGGCCAGCCGTTGACTACCAAGGCGATACCGGCTGAATAACGCAAATAATTGAATATTCTCCAAAGCGAACTCGCACTCATTTTTCCAAGGCGGATTTCATTTATTAAAAAAGCGGCAACGTTCAGATGTTAAAGCGCAGACCAACTTTTCTAAAACGGCAGCAAAGGTAAGGTATTTTGTTTGCGAATTAGTTGTAAGTCCAATCGAAGTGCTCAATACCGTCGATCAGGTTTTTGAGGAAGCGCACAGCCCGCCTGCGATAGTTACGTTGAGACTTGACGATAGTTGGGTTTCCATAAGTTGAAATCGCAATATCAAATGAGAAATCGTATTCTTGCAGAGAATTGCGATAGGAGTGCCGCAAATCGGTCCACAGGGGCTTGCCATCTACCAAATCCACATAGTCGGACAAGAGTGGGTGATGCGTTTCAATTCCTGCGAAATCCAGAGAAACTAGAGGGGAGTTGTCAACAAAGTACTGTCCCTGGATAAACGTGAATTTTGAACCTGGCACAGCAGGAAGCCCGTATTGCCAGCCGGGGTTACGAATCGTCTCCACCCGCTCGTGATAAATTGGTAGATAGTTCAGCCATAATTGATCCAGACACATTCCTTCGCACAGATCCAGTAAGCCACGGTCGGTCATACGGTCGCACCACCAAGACAACATTGCCTTTTCCTGACCATCCGGGTGCATAATCCAACTTCCGGCCTGGTACATGCCGGTGTTCAGGATTCGCTTGTCATCGAGCTGATACCGTCCCATGCGTCGGCCACCAAAATCGCCAATCGGTCGCAATCGCTGTGGATTTAACTGCAAAAAATCAGAGCTATTGGCGACTTTATCAAGTAAATCGAATACCTGCGTAGTGGGCGAAAGAAAAAGCAATTCCTCGCAATCGGGAAAAGTGGTCAGTAAATATCGGGCAAAAAACGGCTTGCAACCGGCAACTAGTTCAAAGTCGAAGTAACGCTGTTCCATGCTAATCCAGTCCGCCATTTCGAGCGATTCGACCGGGATTACGCTGATCCAATTGGGTAAGTTGGGTAGTTGCATCCGATCTACCCATCCAAGAAAGAACCGTCGGTCGGGATTGTGCTGCCTCAGCGAGTGGGCCAGGACAAGGGCGTGACTGAGGTGGTGTCGGTTGCAAACTGTAAACGCAATTTTCATAAAGCACTTGGGGCGGGAAGAGGGCGAACAAGCCCCGAAATGGCGAAGGGTTTTTCCAACACCACAGTTGTCACGGTATCGTAGGGAGCGGATTGCGCAAAACGTTTGCGGCTGAGGAGCGTGGGCGTATTCAATTCGGGCCACCAGCGGTTGGTGTACAATTCCCAGAAAATGGCGTCATTTTCTAAATGCATCGCTAAATTCAGGTAGCTGTGAATGGTTCTTCCTTTACGCTTGGTTAGTTTGTAAAATGCTTCGATGTTTCGCAATGAAATGCCGCTGCCCTTGCTAAATTCAGCTAATTCGTTGTGGTTTTCCTGAATGTATTCTCGCGTATTAAAGCGTCTTTTAACATTAAACGTCCCTGACTTCTGAGTCAAAAAGTCAGGGGGCGGCTGAATGAAGTCGTAGCCTTGCCGACACCAGTAAGCCAGTTCATTTTTAGTAATTACGGTGTTCATCTCACAAATCAGCAAATAGCGGCTCCACCCAAAATTCTGGTATAACTCTGTACCAAGCAATAATTTGGCGTAACCGGTTCGACTGGAAAAATAGCGGTCATCGAAAGAAACAAAATCGGCCGACGGACAAAATTCCGTCAATTCTTCGACCTGTTTCATGCCTTCTCCTTTGATGAACGTAATTGGAAAATCGCCTAAGTGTTCGTTAACCGAAGCCAGTGAATTCATCGCCACTGCTGTCATCGGCAACTCAAATACCGGAATAAGTATGGTAACAAGTTCCTTCATCAATGGGTGTCGAGTGCGGCGACCAGTTTTCGCAGCGGAACAATCAGGGCTTTCCTAACGCGGACGTACTTGTATATTTTCTCCGGCTTAATGTACCGGCAGGGGAATTGACGATAGTACTCATTTCCATTTTGCACGAGTCGATCATGATAAATCGCAAATAATTCTACGAGATCGGATCTTTCGTCGAATGTGAAGCGATCCTGGTACTTTGAGATCAGTTCGGATCTGCGCGGATCGTAGCCGCTGTAATGGAAGAAGATTAGCGATTGCTTGTCGTTGATCACAAACTTGTCTGCCTTTTTAGAAAAGTACCTTTCATGCAGGTTCCAATAGGCAGCATTGTGTCCCCGGTGCTTTTCTATGAAAGTATTTTTTATAAATAAGGGCAGAAAATTCATCCAATTTTGATCCACGAACAAGCCATCGCAAAGCGCAATCAGGCATTCATAGCGAAGTTTTTCTTCCCACCATTTGACATAAGAAAGTACATCATCGCTGCGGCGAAAGGCGCAGAAGCCCAGGTTATATACACCTGTGTTGAGATGATTAAGCTCGTTAGGTGTTTTCTGATCTTCGATCGGGGTGCAGAGATGTGGCGTCAACACAGTCTCGTGATGATCCAGATGACCGAGTAGTCGGGTTAGCGGCTGGAAGACTATGATGTCAGGGTCGAAGTAAATGACCTTCTCAGCTTCTGGGTGTTTTTTAAAAAAATAGCTAAAAAAAAAGGGTTTAACCGCTGTGTTGAGTTCGGTGATATTGTATCGGTCGCACATCCCGGCAAAGTTCTTAATGCCAATTGTGTGTACTTCAACTAATGGATAATTAGGCTCATAACCAGGCTCAAATGTAACGCCATCCAGCCGATCTACTAAGCCTACAAAATATTGAAGATCAGGGTTAGTGGTTTGAAGCGAATCGCCCAAAGTGCGGGCCTGCGCCAGGTAGTTGACGGAGCAAATCGTGAAGGCAATCGTCATGCGGCAGGACTGATTTTAGCGGATTCGGCCACCACCTTTTCCCCAGTACTTTCCGGACAACAGATTTGCATAACCTCGATAACTTTCTGCACACTCGAAGCAGTGTCATGTCGCTCTAAAACCTTATCGTGGGCCTTTTTTCCCTGGGTAATTCTCAACTGCTTATTGTCGATAAGCGTCAGAACGGATTTTGTAGCAGCAGGGACGTCGAGGTACTTCACTACATCCCCGGCATCGTGTTCTACCAGTTCAGGTGCGCCACCCGCTCCATCGAAGCATACGATAGGTTTTTGGAGTAAAGCCGCTTCAAGAACTACGAGCGGATAGGGATCCTCGCGAGAACTGAGCAAAAAGATGTCAAATCGAGTCATAATGTCGAGTGCGCGGGGCGTCGGCGGAATCAACCTGATTTTATCCGCGAGCCCAAACCGGTCTATATCAAACTTTATAAGTTCGTAGAAAGGCTGCGAGTCACCTGCGCCAACCCACACGAAGTAAATGGGTTGGTCGGGTCGTTGCTCGATGACCGCTCGTGCAATCAGATTAAAAATATCGTTACCCTTACGCCATTCGGCGTTACCGCAGCCTCCCACCACGATGGCGTCCGATGGTAGATCGAGTTCCTGTTGCAGGAGTTTAGAATTGATCGTAGAGATTCGCTGTTGAATATCGGCAGTATTGATGAGTGTGAAGGTACTTACCTGACCAATGGGGTATTGGTACGAAGCCACGTAGTAGTTGGCCACGGCCCGAGAGACGGCGATAAGGTGACAGCAGCGACTCAGTAAGAATTTTAGCGAGACGGGTTCGGTGTAGGTGGCGACCGACATTTGTAGTTCGTGGGCAAAAAGAACTACGGGCAGAGAATGCAAATAGGGGAGTTGGTCTTTGTAAAATCCTGAATTGGCTACTGAGTTGACAAACACCAAGCCGAAATTCTGCGCAAGAAGCTCCGCTTTAACCCTAATCAGATCAGGATTGGCGACGGCAGTCTTGCTTCTGGTCAATAAGCCCAATGCTCGCTGAGACAAGGTACGAGGAGGCAGCGGCTTTACCAAAGTAACTGATGTGACTTGGGTGAATTCTGTTACCAAATCACCACCCTCACAGAGTAGGAGGTGCGTTGCAACACCCTTTTCTTTTAGCAGACCAATGAGTTGGAGCAGTAGTAATTGGCTACCGGCCCGATTAGCATCGTGCGAAATGAACAGAACTTTTTGCAAACTAATTGGTGGTTGTTTGAGCAAGTGGCAAAGTTAAGCAGCTTTAATAAGCTTCAAAACTTTTCTTCCCCGGCACCTTCTTAGCAGGGTTCCCTACATAGATGCTCCATTCGTCGGTGTTCTTCATTACAGCAGCAGCCATGCCCACCAGCGTTCCCTGCGCGATGTGTGAATAATCGCGAATGGTAGCATTGACCCCGAAAAATGAATAAGAATCGATGGTGCAGTGGCCTGACATGACCACATGAGACGTAAAAAATACGTGATCGTGAATGATTCCGTGGTGACCGATGTGGTTGCCGCTCCAAAGCACTACGTTATTGCCGATGGTTGTAAAAGGCTGTATCGTGTTGTCTTCCAGAATAAAACAGTTTTCACCCACCACGCTGCGATCGAGGATAGTTGCATGCGAACTGATGTAGGAAATGAACTCGTAGCCTTTCGCCTTGGCTTCCAGGTATATTTTTTCACGGTTTCGGTTCATGTTTCGGGCCGTCAGTGGAGCAAAAAAGGCGTATTTCTGTGGCGGGAAAAGTGTTTCGACGTCCTCGAACGCTACGAGCGGCAAGCCGCGGAAAGATTCTTCTTTCAGGTACTCGCGGTTTACGGCAAAGGCTACCACCTCGTGTTCCGAGTCGTTATCCAGGTAGTAATGGGCGAGTTCCGCCGTGTCTAGAATTCCGAAAATGATGACTTTTGCCATGAATCGTGGGGACGTTTTGTGGTGGAGGACTTAAGGCGTATACATGTGCTACCGTCGTAATCCTATATTAAATCAATTCGTACTCTTGTAGTAATTCCTGAATTCGATCTGTGCTGTTGAACATCAACACGTCCAGAATAGAGAGCCAGGGAACGAACTCATTTTTGAATTGAGGGTAGGGGGTAGGGACGGTTCTGATAAAATTCAACCTAATCCCTTCATTTTCAAAGAGAGTTTTGTCGTACAACTCCTGCCCTCTGATGGAATTGATATAATGATTGGATTCTTCTTTCAGGCAAATATCGAGAATTCTGTTTTGAGATTTCAAATCTGCGTTATCGTACTGTCTCGATGACTTCACGATTTCGGTTTGGATGCCGAGGAATTCTACCGTTTTGGTCAAGCTTTGCAGACAGTAGTCGGCAATACTTTCAGATGTGTCGTTGACAATGTCTTCGATGAAAGGAAATACAGTTTCGTACTGCGGGGTCTTGCGGTAAGTCTGAGCGATAGTCTTGAGTAATTTTTTGCGCCAGACCGAATCAGGAGAGACCTCCACTTCATAAATTAGCTTGTTCTGGCTGGCGTTCAATAGTGGAACTGTGAAGAGGTGAGCCTTTCCGCCCACCAAGATATTATTTCGATTTATCCAACCGCGGTTGATGAAGTTCACGTCGTCGTAAATGACAAATTTATCTGCCAAATTCAGCAATTTATAATAGCTGAGGTAGGGCAGAAAGTACGGCTGCATGATGGCAAGTTTCAAGTGTGTGTCAAATAGTAAAGTGAATAAATTTTTAGTGGATAGTTGAGTATGTCGTGTGTATGAATAGGAGTCCTCAGAATGACGAGTGAGAGTCAAATTGGCAATGCTTTAGCAACTAATAGTACTTATTTTAGTTTTCGTAAATAGTAATCCTCTCCCTTAACGATAAGGTCGGTCATGCTGGTATCCGTTCCTAAGCGTACGTCGCCAGGTTGGGGATGGATGACGCTCTTGTCGAAAAAAAGGAAATCGGCTTCGGGAGGAATGGGCTGAACGCCCCGCTCAAATGGATTTATGGAAATGAGTTTCCTAGTCAAATCCTCGCCGTAGAGCGGATACTCAAAATCATCATTGATCGTTCCGAGGGCTACCGTAGCGTCAGGTGGGACGAGCGAATCGAAACGTAGATAGGCGGGGTAAGTATCGGGCCGGGCGAAAGTTTGGAATTTTATGCGCTCGGTGGTAAACGCCGACTCATACCCATAGGCAGA
>NZ_JBGSXF010000544.1:0-24089 GCF_041751555.1 Persicitalea sp.
GTTTGGGAAGGAGAGGTTGTTGTGCGCCGCCGGCATGTTGTTCTCATCGATGTAAATCGCCGGGATTTCGTAGAAAGTATTGGCTTCGCGGATCATCTCCATGATGCCGTTCAGGTCTTCGTCGTAGTCGCTGTTGATGGCATAGCGCAACGACTCGGCAAAAAGCTTTACCTGTCTTAGTTCTCGTTCCTCCAGCTTGACAACCAGGTCGTTGGTATAAAAAAGTGAACCAAGACTAATCAGGAAAAGGTTGATGCCGATGATAATTTTGTAGGTATTCTTGCGCCCGTATGAATCTAGCAGCGAGCGTTTCAGCCGCAGACTTCTAAACCAGGAGGCAGACGACGATTCCTTCTTTTTCGGCTTGGGTTTTGCTTCGGTGGCTTGCTTCATATAATGAATGATCCCGCAAAGATCAGGGCAAAAAATGACGACGGTCATATTTCGCGGGCAGATTTCCTGTGAAATTAGCAGAAATTATTCAGAACAATTTATATGTCTTCTAAATAAACTTATACGCGGTAGCACCCGTTTCCTATTGTAAGTATTGTAACGTAAATTTGTTGCCGGAATTCAGATTGACCCCAATGTACCAACAGTTCAAGTCCGTAAGTATCTCGTACCGAACCGCTCCTCTGGAAATCAGGGAGCAGATTGCCCTAAACGAAGAAGAAGCCAAGGCGCTTATGCTGCGGTTGAAGGATTTCTTCGAGTTGTCCGACGTCCTCGTCGTGTCCACTTGCAATCGTACCGAGATTTATTACGCTTCTTCCAAAGATCTGAATGCCGAGTTGGTTAAATTGCTGCTCATCCAAAAAGGCATTGCCGACCCCACGTCCTTCCACGAGTACTTTGAGCATTACCGCATAGGGAAAGCCGCTGTACGACATTTGTTTGAAGTCGCCACCGGGCTGCACTCGCAGGTAGTAGGCGACATGCAGATTCCTAACCAGATCAAGCAAGCTTACCAATGGTCGGCAGATTTGCACATGGCAGGGCCTTTCCTCCACCGCTTACTGCACACGATTTTCTTTGCCAACAAGCGTGTAGCGCAGGAAACTTCCTTTCGTGACGGGGCCGCTTCCGTTTCTTACGCCGCTGTCGAACTAGTAGAGACTCTGGCGATTGCGCCTAAGATTCTTGTGGTGGGTTTGGGTGAAATTGGCGCCGATGTCTGCAAGAATTTGGCTCAGAAAGGCGACGCCGACATCACGCTCATCAATCGTACCCGCACCAAAGCCGACGCACTGGCTGCCAGCGGCGAATTCCGCGTGACGGATTTTGCCGATTTAGCCGCCGAGCTTTCCCGCGCCGACATCGTCATTTCTTCTATTCAGGCCGGACAGCCGTTTTTTACAAAAAAAATGGTGCAGGAACTGAATGGGTTGACGTACAAGTACTTTTTGGATCTGTCGGTGCCTCGCAGCGTGGAGCCGGAAGTGGAGCAACTACCCGGCGTGATGCTGTATAATATCGATACCATCCGTAGCCGCGCCAACGCCGCTCTGGCCCGCCGCCTGGAAGCCGTGCCTACCGTGGAGGACATCATCGACGAGTCGGTGGCAGAATTCAATGACTGGTCAAAGGAAATGGTCGTCTCGCCGACCATAAATAAATTGAAGAATGCATTGGAGCAAATCCGGCAGGAAGAAATGGCCCGCTTCACCAAGCAACTCTCCGAAGAAGAGGCCGCCAAGATGGACAAAATCACGTCCAGTATGATGCAGAAAATCATCAAACTACCCGTTCTGCAACTAAAAGCCGCCTGCAAACGCGGGGAAGCCGAAACACTCATCGACGTGCTGAACGATTTGTTTAATTTGGAGGCGGTTCGGCAGTAATTCTCTTCGTTTCTGGTTGGCTTTGTCGCGGATTGTGTTACTAACGCAATCCCCGCAGATTTACGGTTCCGTTCCCCAGCCTGGTGAACCTCACAGCCCCAACTCCTGATAAGAAATCAGCACGATAGCCGCTACGGCTAACCCCAATCCCCAGCGGTTCACTCCATTTAGCTTTTCCCGAAAAAATAGCCAAGCGGCTGCGGCTGAAGCCATCATGGTAAGGATATTGTAAATGGGAAAGACAAAAGCCGCACTATTGCCAAATGCGCCCAGGGCTTTGATCAAAAAATAAAAGGAGAGAAAATTGGGTACGCCCAGGATCAGTCCGCCGATCAGGCTGCGCCACGAAACTCTTTCGTGCCAAAATAAAACTCTGAATACTAACACTAAAGTACCGACGATCACCGCCCCGATACAGGAAATAACAGTAAAAAAAGCTTCTTCGCCCGGCTTATAAAAACTCATGCTCAAGTAGTTGATGAGCGTGTTATTGATACCCGCCGCCAGAAAAGTCAGCAAGGGCAGAGCCAGGACGAACCAAGGCAAGGAATTGCCGGGCGACGCTTCGCCGAGCGACGTCTCGCCGGGCGAAGCTCTACCTGCATTCTTTGGTTTTCTTTGAATCCCTCCTAGTGCTAATGCAACCAACGCCAGCAGTAGTCCGAGGTAGTTGAGGAGCGTGTAATCTTTGTTAGCGTTCTTGAAAACAAACAATCCGAATAGTACCGGAACTACCAGCGACATATTGGCGGCCAGCGAGGTGGCGGTCACGCTCACTTTCTGGGTAGTTTGACCAATGAGGACAAAGGCTGTGACAAACATCGTTCCCAACGCCAACGTGAGCAGGGTAGGGGTGGAAGTCCACTCGATTTCGCGGTATTTGGATAAATTAGGAGAAAGTGCCAGCCCCGTTACCACGCAGGCGTAGTAGTTAAAGGCAATGGCGTGAAAGGAATGTACCCCGTAGCGCGGAAATGCCCGCATGATGAGATAGAGGGCCACCGTGAACACTACGGCCAGCAGAAAGTAAAGCATGGGCTATTGTACTTTCTCCAAATCCCGTTGGTTTTCAGTTTCGGAAATGGCGATCGGCAATGGTTTTGGCTTGATGATGAGACGTAACGATTGGTCGTAGGTTATGTAGTTCCAGACCCAGTTAATGAATACCATGAGACGGTTCTTAACGCCGACAATGGACATCAGGTGAACGAACATCCAGACCAGCCAGGCAAAAAAGCCCTGAAATTTCCAAAACGGCAAATCCACTACGGCCAGGTTACGACCGACGGTAGCCATTGTTCCCAGGTCGCGGTATCGGAATGGTTCGTAGGCTTCCCCCTTTTGTTTTCGGATAATATTTTTGGCCAAATGTTTGGCTTGTTGAATAGCTACCTGCGCCAGCTGTGGATGGCCCTCGGGATTCTTAACATCGCCGCTCATGATGGCCACATCGCCCAGGGCGTACACGTTCTCGTATCCTTCCACCTGATTGAACGCGTTGACTTTCAGGCGACCACCCCTACCTAGTTTTTCGTCGCCGAATCCAGCAATCGGACAGGCGCGGATACCCGCGGCCCACACCAGATTTTTGGTCGGTAGTTTCAATCCCTCCTTAGTCGTAACCTGCTGACCGTCGAAGCCGTTCACGCGCTGATTGGCCACCACAGTCACGCCGAGTCTGTCGAGATACTCGCGGGCTTTGGCCGATGCTTCGTCCGACATGGCATCCAGCACTTCGTCACCGCCTTCCACCAGATAAATGTGCATGGCATCGAAGTTCAAATCAGGGTAGTCCTTGGGCAGAATGAAGCGTTTCATCTCGGCCAGCGTGCCGGACAGTTCCACGCCCGTCGGCCCGCCGCCGACCACCACTACGTTCATCAGTGCTTCGCGCTCCTCGGCCGTTTCGGCCGATACGGCATCCTCGAAATTTTGCAAGATGCGGTTACGAAGAGCCAGGGCCTCGCTGACTGACTTCATCGGAATGGCCTGTTCCTCGATTTCTTTCATTCCGTAGTAATTGGTATCAGCTCCGGTGGCGATGACCAACTCGTCGAAAGCAATGTTGCCCAAACCCGTTTCTATCGTTTTGCCATCGGGAAGCAGTCGTTTCACGTCCGTTACCCGAATGTGAACGTTCTTGCAGGATTGAAAAATCTTCCGCGTGGGAAAAGATATGGAGCTGGGTTCAAGCCCCGCCATTGCTACCTGGTAGAACAGCGGCTGGAACTGATGGTAGTTGTTGCGATCGATCAAAACTACCTGAATGTCACGTTTGGAAAGCTTCTGAGCAATCTCCAGCCCGGCAAAGCCAGCGCCTATAATGACTACTCTTTTCTTATCGGTATCGGGAATATTTGGCTTCATTTATTCAGTGGACAGTTGACAGTGGACAGTGGAAAGTTAATAGTTGAGGGCGGACAGTGAATCGCACTAATAGCACTGTCAAGTGCCAACTGTCAACTGTCCACTCTCTTCAAGTACTCGCTCATAGTACCTTTCATACATGGGCAAGATGCGGGTGATGTCGAATTCCTTGGCGCGGGCCAGGGCGTTTTCTTTGAACTTGGGCAGATTTTCGTCTTTCAAAATGACAATGGCATTTTTGACCATGTCGTCCACATCGCCGAGATTGCTTAGGAAGCCCGTGACGCCCTGCAGATTAAGTTCGGGCAGGCCGCCCACATTGGTGGTGATAAGGGGTACCTCACAAGCCAGTGCTTCCAGGGCTGCCAAACCGAAGCTTTCACTTTCGGAAGGCATCAGAAACAAGTCGGCAACAGAAAGTACTTCTTCGATGGCATCGAGCTTGCCCAGAAAGCGGACATCCGGGAATAAATCCAACTCCATGCACAACTTCTCGATGCGAGCGCGGTCAGGGCCGTCGCCCACCAGCAGCAACTTACTGGGTACCTGCTGGCGCAACTTGTGAAAGATCATAATCACATCGTCGATGCGCTTCACTTTGCGGAAGTTGGAGGTATGAACGATTAGCTTCTCACCATTGGGGCAAATCGCCAATTTGAAGTGATCTTTTTTCTGCCGTTTGAAACGCTCGAGGTCAATGAAATTGGGGATAACTTCGATGTCCTTCGTCACGGCGAAGTGGCGGTAAGTGTCATTTTTCAGAAACTCTGACACCGCTGTGATACCATCCGACTGATTGATACTGAATGTTACGACGGGTTCGTAGGAAGAATCCTTACCCACCAACGTGATGTCGGTACCGTGCAGCGTAGTAATGACCGGGATATGGATGCCCTGCGTCGCCAGAATCTGCTTGGCCAGAAATGCCGATGAGGCGTGCGGGATAGCGTAATGCACGTGCAGCAGATCCAGTTTCATGTACTTGGCCACGTGCACCATCTCGCTCGACAGCGCCGACTCGTAGGGCGGATACTGAAACAGCGGATAAGCCGGAATATTCACCTCATGGTAGTAGAGATTTTCATTAAAAAAATCCAGCCGCTGGGGCTGGGAGTATGTGATGAAGTGAACCTGATGGTCCACTTTGGTGAGGGCCTTGCCAAGTTCGGTGGCCACTACGCCACTGCCTCCGAAGGTGGGGTAACAAACAATGCCTATTTTCATAATGGAAAAGGATGGGACACCTGCGGAAAGGCGATTTTTTCGTGCAAAGTGAGAACTCGTTGGTTTGATTTCGGCTTACTAACACCAAAACCACTCATTTTTATTCCAAACCATCCGATAAAGATTTTGTTCCGCCCCGTGCCTTATCTTTATCGAGTCGTTTATCGTTATCTTCGGTATTATAAAATTCCGTTCCCGTGTCCCGCTCGTCTAAGTTTACCTATCGGCAATATCTTGCGGGTTTTCTGCGGCTCATTCGCCTGCCGAACCTGCTGATGCTGGTACTGACGCAATACCTTACCCGCCTTCTGCTGGTAGGGCCACGTGGCGATTGGCGGCAGATCCTCGCCGATCCCAGAATGCTGGTACTGAGCCTGGCCACAGTTTGTATCGCGGCGGCGGGCTATATCATTAACGATTACTTTGACGTCAAGATCGACATCGTCAACAAGCCCGAGCGGGTGGTCATCGGGCGCTACCTGAAACGGCGATGGGCCATGGGAGCGCACCAGTTCTTCAATGTGGCGGGTGTGCTGCTGGGGCTATTGGTGAGCAAATGGATCTTCCTGATCAACGTCTTCTCGGTCACACTGCTGTGGTTTTATTCGGAGCGCTTCAAGCGTACTACGCTGGTTGGGAATCTGGTCGTGTCGCTGCTGACAGCCCTAGCCGTGGCGGTAGTGGCGGTAGTTTATCCCGAAAACAGAAAACTGGTTTTCATTTATGCTGTTTTTTCCTTTTCCATCACACTAATCCGAGAAATCATCAAAGACATGGAAGACGTGCGTGGCGATGCATCTACCGGTTGTCGCACTCTGCCCATCGTCTGGGGTATCAGGCGCACTAAGATCGTCGTCTACATCCTGGTCGCCGCCTTTATTTCCACCCTCTACTTAATGGCGCATTCGCTGGACAACCTTATGCTTGCCTGGCTATTCACTGCGCTGCTGCTTCCCATCGCGTGGCTGGTCTATCGGCTGGTCTTCGCCGATACGCGCCGCGAATTCTCCCGATTAAGTACCCTCTGTAAGTTCATCATGCTGTTGGGGCTGGCAACGATGCTTTGGGCGTAGCTAATTTGGAATTAGCGAATGTCGGAATGCCTTTTCAAAAACTGAAAACCGCAATGCCAACCTTTATTCCAGCATTTCGATATGCTCAGTCGAAACTACCGTTTACTGGATTGTGGTTGCTACAGCGGACTGAGATGGCTATATTTGGGTATAAAGTTTAGTTTCAACAAAATACACTCTACTATTTCATGAAAAAATTACTCGCATTTGCCATTCTGCTTTTTACTCTGTCCCCGCTAGCCCTCCGCGCCCAGGAGTGCATGGGCGTTTCGTTGAAACAGGGCAGCGGCTATGAGCTACTAAGCTACGATGCCAAGGGCAAAGAGAACGGCCGAATGATCTATAAAGTAAAAAAAGTCAGCAAAGACGGCCCGGACACGGTTATCGAAATGGACCTGGAAACATTCGACAAAAAGGACAAATCTCAGATGACCAATACCTTTACCATGCGTTGTAATGGTAACGAAATGCACCTGGACGCCAGTTCGATGATGCCCCAGGGACAAGGCAAGCAGTTTGAGAGTTTCGACATGACCTTCACTTCCAAGGATATAATTTATCCCGCCAATCTATCGGTGGGTCAAACCTTGCCCGACGGCTCGCTGCACGGGGAAGGTGCGGCCGGACCGATGTCGATGACGATGGATACCGAGTTCGTTAACCGAAAGGTGGAAGGACGCGAGAAAATCACCGTTCCCGCCGGAACCTTCGACACGTTCAAAATTACTTCCGATATGAACATCAATATGAAGAGCGTGATGAAGATGAATATGGAATTCAGCACTGTTTCTTACCGCTCCCCTAAAATACTGTGGGATGTCAAAACCGAAAACTACCGAAAGGGCAAACTTATGGGAACTACGGTATTGAGCAAGATTCTGTAATTGGCATCCAATTCAGATTTCAAGAAAAAAGGCCACCCAAATCGGGTGGCCTTTTTCATTTTAGTACCGGGAACGGGGGTCGAACCCGTACGAGCGTTTCGGCTCACAGGATTTTAAGTCCTGCGTGTCTACCAATTCCACCATCCCGGCATTATGGTGTAGTACGGACGGTTCGGCGTACCGACGCCCGTATGGAAACTACCACGCCTGAGAACAAGAAAAGCACCCTTTGAAGGTGCTTGCTTGTCTGAGCAGAAGACGAGGTTCGAACTCGCGACCTCAACCTTGGCAAGGTTGCGCTCTACCAGCTGAGCTACTTCTGCGTGTCCTTTTTCTAAAAAGGTGATGCAAAAGTAGAGGTTTAGCCTATTGTACGCAAGTACTAGCTAGAAATTTTCCAGAATATTTTTTAACAAAAAAAATAACGAATTGGTAATCAGAAGGTAGAAAAGCACAGAATGCCAAAAAACAAGTTGAGGCCCAAACTTGCCAATACGTTCATCCGCATGGTATGACGGAAATTAGCGGCGGCGACGTTCTGGCGCACCATTATCCACCAGTAGCCAAAGTACCCCAGCACGGGTCCCATGCAAAGTGTGAGCGCGATCAGGCTATTGCTCGAGCCGAAATTCAAAAAGTAGTACAAAAACCCCGCAAACGACAGCGCGAAGAAAATGGCCGCGTTCAAAAAAGTACCTTCGATTCCCACCATCCGGCTGTACGTGAGGTCACCGCGCCGGGCGTCTTCCTCGTGCTGATAGACTTGGGTAAGCGGGTACACCGCCCACAGGTTAGATGTGCAAATAAGGGGGGGTAAAAGATTTTTTAGCGAAAAAAGACTTGAAACTTCTGCCTGGCTGATTACTTGTACAGTAGCCATATACGTAAAGGCACCTTGGAACAAGCCTACGACCAACCAGCTCAGAAGCGGATATTTTTTTAGCCGGATGGCCGGGTGGCTATATGCTTTGGAGATCGCTCCGTAAATAACAAGGTAGAGTATAAAGCTTGTACCGAGGCCCACCCACCAGGCGACAATGATGGCAGCAATGTCGAGCGCCCAGGCAGTAGCAAGTAGCCCAATGCTGACGGGAGGCGGTACTTCGAGCATTCCGATGCTACCTTCGTCTTTATCGTAGTAGCTGTTGTAGGCGTTGCTCGCCGGGTACAGAAGAAGGTGAATGAGCGCAAATGCCCACCACGTTCGGCCCGTCGCTCCGTTGGTGCTCAGATTGGTCTGACTCAATGCGAACAGGAAAACGGGTAGTAGAAAGACGGAAAAAGGAATGCGCAGGTGGAGAAGTATATTCCTCATTGTAAAGCTGAAATGAAAATTTGAAGCAACTTGCCACGCATTTAGGGCGTAAATTGATTGTACTACCTGCTGTTTGCGCCCGAATCGAACCTATTGAGCCGGAAGTAGTTTATGGTTCGTATATCTTCGGGTGAAATTAGCTACTTTTCGATAAAAAAGAATCGCGTGACCATACAACCGGGCGTTCGCGCCTATCTTACTGCCTTGGGAACAGCCGTTCCCGACCATCGCTTCGATCAAAAACGCATCGCCGATTTTATGGCCAAAGCCATGAACTTGAACTCCGACGGCGAACGCCGATTGAGGGCATTGTACCGCAGCACCCGCATCAAACAGCGCTATTCTGTCCTGCCTGACTATGGCCTGACCAACGGCGAATTCACCTTCTACCCCAACACCCCCGGTCTCGAACCTTTCCCCACCGTGCAGCAGCGCATGGCGGCTTACCGTCAGTACGCCGTGCCATTGGCCGAAAAAGCACTGAAAAACTGCCTGGCCGACAGTGCTGTAAAGCCTGCCGAAGTCACGCACCTCATTACGGTGAGCTGCACAGGCATGTATGCGCCTGGCCCCGATATCGAGTTAATCGATCGGCTCGGTCTGCGAAGTTCGGTGCATCGCATTGCCGTCAATTTCATGGGCTGCTATGGCGCGTTCAATGGGTTGAAGGCGGCGGCGGCGTTAGTAAAGTCCGATCCCGACGCTAAGGTACTCATGGTCTGCGTGGAATTATGCACGCTGCATTTCCAGAAAAAAGACGAAGAGGATCACCTTTTGGCCAATGCGCTTTTCGCCGATGGTGCGGCAGCGATCTTGATGGAAGGCAGGGTAGGGGAAGCCGAAGGCAAATCCGCTTTGGAAATAATAGACTTTGCCTGTGAGGTATTGCCCGATGGCAAAGATGACATGGCCTGGCACATCAATGATTTTGGCTTCGAGATGAAACTCACCTCCCGTGTCCCGGACGTGCTGAAAACGGGCTTACCTGCTGTTCTTGAACGCATCACCCACGCCCAGGGCATTGCGCCCGAAGACGTCAACCTGTTTGCGATCCATCCCGGCGGGCGGCGCATTCTGGAAGTAGTAGAGCAAGTACTTGGCCTGACCCATGAAGACAACGCCGCCGCCTACCAAACCCTCAGCGAGTATGGTAACATGTCGTCGGGTACCATTCTGTTCGTTCTCAAAAGACTCTGGGAACTCAACCACCAATCTACTGGCGCTTTGATTTTTGCCAGCGCCTTCGGACCAGGCCTTACGGCGGAGACGGCGCTTTTGAAGATCGTGTAGTTAGGTGGCATTGTCTTTTCGGTTAAGGGTTAATCGGTTAAAGGTTAATGTGTTAGTACTATGGAATAACAGTTTAGAATAATGGGCAGGATTAATCAGAACTATTTTGGAATTATACTATGGGCCTTTAACCGTTTAACCGTTTAACCCTTTGACCCTTGACCCCCCTTCTTAAAACTTACCTCAAACGCCTTACCAACCTTAGTAGCCGAAACAAGTCTTTGCTACTAAACCGCTTATCGGCGGAGCAGTTTTTGGATTTGCACGAGGTAGATTTCTTGCTCAGCAAAGCTTCTTTCGAAATTCTCAATCAGTTGATCCAGCGGAAAAGTCGTATCCCGATTTGTGATGCGCAGGATCCGCGCTTTGATAAAGTCAATGATGTCAGCAAAAGACTCCGGCGGATTGCCCGCACGGAGCGTTTCATTGAGGAGGAGCGCGGGGCGCGGGATCTGTACGTGGGCTACCCGTTTGTTAGGGGAAAGTTTGCTGACGGCTCGGTTGTGCACGCGCCTCTGCTTTTTTTTCCGGTCACGCTGCGGCTCGACCGGGAACAATGGTGCCTTTTCGGTCGCGACGACGCCGAGATTAGCCTGAACCGCAGTTTTGCCCTGGCTTATGCGCAGTTCAACGAGGCCCAAATTCCCGATGAGGTTTTGGAAAAGAACTTTGAGGATTTTCCTAAAAATGCGCTGGAATTTCGCACCGCCTTGTACGAATGGCTGAAAGAATCGCCCTTTCGGCTCAATTTCAACCAGCATCTTTTTGAGAACACCTTGCAGTCTTTCGAGACACTGAAAAGCAGCGATTTGCAGGCGCTTGAAAAGAACGGTGAGTTGAAGCTGTACCCCGAGATGGTGCTGGGTATTTTTCCGCAGGCGGGTTCTTACCTCGTGCCGGATTATAATTATTTATTGCAGGAAGTGGAGCAGAATTCTTTTTCGGTCCCACTCTTTGATCTTGAAAAAGACGGCGGGGAGAATTTTGAGCCCCAAATTAATATTGTTCAAAATCAAATACTCCGCGAGGAACAAATCCTGGCGCCACTACCCGTAGACTGGTCGCAGGAAAATGTTATTCGGCTCGTGAAGCAGGGCGAGTCGGTGGTAGTACAGGGGCCGCCCGGCACGGGAAAGTCGCAATTGATCTGCAACCTGATGGCTGATTTTGCCGCGCGGGGCAAGCGCGTGCTGTTGGTTTGCCAAAAGCGCGCTGCTCTCGATGTGGTGCATCAGCGTCTGCAGACACTGGGACTCGGGCCGTTTACAGCCTTGATTCACGATTTTCGTAACGACCGCGCCGAACTCTACCGCCAAATCGCCGCGCAGATCGAGAAAGTGGAAGAGTATCAAACTCTCAATCAGAGCCTGGATGCCGTTTTTCTGGATCGGGAATTTACCAAAAATAGCCGTCTGATCGACCAGACGGTGAAGGAGTTAGAAGAATTCCGAACCGCGCTTTTTGACGGAACCGAGAGCGGACTTTCCGTAAAAGAACTTTACCTGTCGTCTGATCCCGAAGGCCCACGCGTAGACTTGCGGGCGTACTACCGAACTTTCCCGCTCCACGAAGTTGACGATTACTGCCGCCGCCTGAGTAGTTACGCGACCTACAACCAAAAGATTTCCCTACAGCATGCATGGTACGAACGTCGAAGTTTTGCGAACCATGGGCTCGGCGATTTGCGACGGATGGAAGAAGTACTGGCTGCCTGGCCTCCCTTTTTTCAAGCACAAAAAGAGCATTTTGAAAAAACATCCGGCGCAACGTTCTCCCTCGATTTTATTGCTGATAAAGCTGAAAGTAAAGAGCGGATCGGAGACTTGGCTGCGCTAACTTCCGACGCTGGAACTTTCCGGCTATTCCAACGCTACCTTACCGACCAGCAGCCCGCGACTGGTCGCCTGGCGTTCGTACGGCAAGTGACGGACACACTGGAAGGCTGGCGGACGGATGGAAACAGGATTGAAAGTACATTGGCCAAACCGGAGTTAGCGACCTTTCGAGCGCAGTTGGCAAAAGCAATTTCCGCCAAAACTTCAACGGTAAAGGGACAATGGTGGGAATGGTTCGGAAAGGAAAAAGCCGCCGTTACGGAAGTTGCCAGGAACAACGGGCTAAGTATCCGACTCGAAGATTTGCAAAGGCTGGAAGTACGACTCAACAATCGACTGGAATTGGAGAAGTGGCTGGAAAGCCCGTTTCTGAACTTTCAGCCGAGTGACATAGATAATGATTTGCCCTTTGAAGAAGGATATTTAATATTTTTCCAAGAGGCGGAGCGGGCGGCGGATGCTGTGCTGAGAATTCATCTGGAACCTTGGGAAAGGGTTTTGACCACAATGGCTTTGCAACTACCTTCCGTAGGTACTTTTCGGAAAGTGCTTCAGGAACTCCTCGATTGGTTGAGCCAATGGCAGCTCCAGGGAGATGCGATGTTAGCCTTCCTGACCGAAGGTCAATGGCAGAAACTTTTGTCACAGCCCACCAACTACGCAAACCAGCTTCGTGAAGCCCTGCGCTCCGACTTCGACTCGCTGGTAGAAATGGACAGAATTGCGAATGGCTTTTCACCAGGCGAAGATGAAGTCACGGCTTTGGTTATGGATAAAATAAAAGAGGAAGACGCTTCGGCGGAAACGGTGGTCTCGGTCTTCGACAACAGTCTGCGCCTGGCCTGGATCGAACATATCGAGGATAAATTCCCTACGCTGCGGGCGGTGTCGTCGCTGAAAATGGGCGAATGGGAGCAGCAACTGCAAGCGGCCATTGAGCGCAAGCAAAGTCTGAGCCGCGACATCACGCTTATGCAGTTGCGGGAGTTTACTTACGCCCACATCGAGAAAAACCGCCTGGGCAATCGAACGACCTACCGTGAACTTGCCCACCAAACTACCAAAAAGCGCAACATCTGGCCGATTCGAAAGGTAGTTGAATCCTATTCTGACGAGGTCTTCCGGCTAATTCCCTCCTGGATGGCATCACCCGAGGCGGTTTCGACGCTCTTTCCGATGGAAGCGGGGGTGTTCGATTTGGTGATTTTTGATGAAGCTTCGCAGTGCTACGCCGAGTACGGACTACCCGCCGCTTATCGGGGCAAGCAAATTGTCGTGACGGGCGACAGCAAACAACTACCCCCCAGCGATTTGTACCGTGTCCGCTACGAAGACAGCCCCGAGGACGAAGTACCCGTAGCCACCCAAATTGATTCTTTGCTAGATTTGGCCGCTCAATCACTCACGCAGCGACAATTGACGGGCCACTACCGGAGTAGTTCGCTGGATCTAATCGACTTCTCCAACCAGCATTTCTACAAAAACACCCTGCGCCTGCTGCCCGACTTCGAGCGCGTCAACGACGCCGAGCCGGGAATTCACTATTTGCACGTGGACGGAATTTGGGAGAGAAATACCAACCCCATTGAAGCGCAGCGGGTACTTGAACTGGTTCGAGAATTGTCGGACAGCAAACTGAGTGTGGGAATCGTCACCTTCAATTTCCACCAACAGCAGTTGATTCAGGATTTATTCGAAAAAGAAAAAATAACGGCAGAAGGACTTTTTGTAAAAAACATCGAAAACGTACAGGGCGACGAGCGCCACGTCATCATTTTCTCCATCGGCTACGCCCCCGATGAACATGGTAAGCTGGCGATGCAATTTGGTACTTTGAACACGCAGGGCGGCGAGAATCGTCTTAATGTAGCTGTGACGCGGGCTCGGCAACGGGTTTATGTCGTAACAAGCCTGTTTCCTAACCAACTACGCGTCGAGCAGACCGCCAATGCCGGGCCAAAACTCCTGAAAGCCTACTTACAATACGCTCTCGACGTATCGGAAGGCCGCTACCGCCCACAGCCTGCGCCTAATCCCGACTACCGCAGCACATGGCTCTTGAAAGACCAAATCGCCAGACTGAATCCCGACTACCAAAAGGAACTTCCCTTTGCCGATCTCACTCTGCGGCCAAACGTAGCCTACGAAGGCCTGTTGCTAACCGACGATGACCTGTATTTCGGTAGTCCGTCGGTTAAGGAACCACACGCCTATCTGCCTATGATTTTACGGGCGAAGCATTGGCCCTTCCACCGTGTGTACAGTCGGCAATTCTGGCAGAGTAGCAGAGACACGATTTATCGCGTAAAGGGGTAGAGATTCGCAACCGTGCTCCCTGATCCGACGTATAAAGATTATAGTTTTCGATCAACACCCAATTAATCATGGAAGCAAAATCCATCGCCTTACTATTTTTCCTGTTCGTAGCATTCGCTTGTACCGCCCAGAAACCCGATCAGAATCTTAAAGAGGGCCTGGCCATCCAAGGCTACGACCCGGTAAGCTATTTTAATGGCAAGCCGATGGAGGGAAAAAAGGAACTCTCGAAGCAGTATAAGGGAGCTACTTACCGGTTTGCCACCGCGCAGAATCGGGATGAGTTTGCGAAAAGTCCCGATAAATACGCTCCCGAATACGGCGGTTGGTGCGCTTATGCGATGGCCGAAGGCGATAAAGTGAGCATCGACCCTGAGACTTACAAAATCATCGATGGCAAACTGTACCTGTTCTACCACACGCTTTTCAGCAACACCCTAAAAAAGTGGAACGAGGACGAGTCGGACCTGCACCAAAAAGCCAACGCTGCCTGGCAAAAGATTCACAATAATTAACGAAGCTGTCATTCATCCTTCATCACTCATCATTATATACCGTGTCTCGCTTCCTCACAAAAATTTTCCGTTACGAATTCTGGCCCTTCGGATTCTTCTACATCCCACCGCTGGTTTACTGGACATTGCTCTCTTTGAAAAAGCGCTCTTTTATGCACTTCACGGCGGTTAATCCGGCTATTCCGGCCAGTGGTTTTTTTGGTGAATCCAAGAATGAGATTTTCGCCCTAATCGACGATAAGTACTTGCCCACCACGCGTTTTATCGCGGCGGGTACTGCCTACGAGGGGGTCATGGAATTCCTGCACGACAGCGAGATTACCGCACCATTTATTTTGAAACCCAACGTGGGCGAACGCGGCGATCAGGTCACTAAAATCACTTGCGTCGAAGAATTGCGGAAATACGTGGGCAAGGGGCTAGTCGAAGATTGTATCGCGCAGGAATATGTCGAGTCATTGCTGGAATTTGGCGTAATGTACGCCCGACGACCCAGCGAATCGCGGGGACGCGTGACCTCCGTGACCCAGAAGGAATTTTTGCATGTGCGCGGCGATGGCTACGCCACGGTGCGCGAGCTGCTGGAAAAAAACCTCCGCGCCCGCATGGCCCGCGAAGCCCTGGCAGCCCGCATGGGTGACACGCTGGATAAGGTGCTGACCAGAGGTACTTACGAGTGCGTGCAGCCCATCGGTAACCACTGCCTTGGAACCGCTTTCCTGAATGCCAATTATCTTATCGATGAGCGGCTTCACGATGTTTTTAATAAAATCGCCAACGATATTCCCGGCTTCTACTACGGGCGGTTCGACCTGCGCGTCAACTCGTTGGAAGATTTGTACGCCGGAAAAGTCAAGATTTTAGAATTGAATGGTATCAGTTCCGAGGCGGGACATATTTATGATCCCAAGTACAATATCTTTAAGGCCTACCGTGACATTTTTCGGCACATGCGGCTGGTGTCCGATATTGGCCTTGAGAACGTTGCTCTTGGTATAAAGCCGCTGAAATTCAAAGATTTGTTAAAGACCACCAAGGAGCATTTCTCCGGTGTACGGCCAAAAGAAGAGGTAGTAACGCCTGCTCCCAAACAAGAAAGATCCGCGCCAAAACCATAAACTGGTTTCAACGCGGACTTTTATTTCATCGCATCCCTTTCTACACATCGCAAATCGCTACCCCTTCCTGTAACGAAGTGAGCGGGTCACGCTTAGGAATGAACTCCTGCGCCACGTAGCCTTTGAATCCTGTGGCCAGAATGGCTTTCATAATGGCCGGGTAGTACAGTTCCTGCGTTTCGTCGATTTCGTTTCGGCCTGGTACGCCACCCGTGTGGTAGTGATTGATATACTGGTGGTTGTCCTGAATCGTACGAATGACGTCGCCCTCCATGATTTGCATGTGGTAGATGTCATAAAGCAGTTTGAAGTTATCGCTGCCCACGCGCTTGCAGAGTTCCACGCCCCAGTTGGTGCGGTCGCACATGTAGTCGGGGTGGTTGACCTTGCTATTGAGAAGTTCCATCGTCATCGTGACCTTATGCTTTTCGGCGGACTTCATCAGGCGTTTCAGCCCGATGGCGCAATTTTCCAGACCCTGCTCGTCGCTCATGCCGTGGCGGTTGCCCGAAAAACAGATCACCTTATCGAGTCCGGCGTTGGCTAGTTTTGGGAAAATGGCCTCGAAACTTTCTACGAGTTCGTCATGTAGTTTGAGATCATTGAAGCCGTTGACGATACCCTTGCCCGCGCCTTGTGGCATAGCCGAGGTCAGGTCGTATTTTTTCAGAATCGGCCATTCATTGGGGCCCGTAAGTTCTATAGAGGTCAGACCGATTTTCTTGGCGGCTTTGCACAGATCCTCGAATTCGATCTTGCTGTAGCACCAGCGGCACACCGAGTGGTTGACGTTTCCGCTCAATCCAACGGCCTTGTCGGCCGCGCCCAGGCGCTCGCCAAGCGAGTCCGCTACAGGTAGCCCTACGGCCAGCCCGGCCATTTTCTTTACCATGTCTCTTCGGTTGGTATTCATTTTGTTTGTTCGTTTAGTCGGTTATTTGTTTAAGTGGTTAGTTGCTTGGAGGGCAAATTATTGATGTGAAGAATTGTAATCTTTTAGATAAAAAAATTTTAACTTCTCCTCTCTTCCAGACTCGCGTCAAAGTTTGGGAAAATTTAAACAACTATACGTCTCCACGGGCGGCCCCGTCCACAACTAAACCAAACTATAATTCCCTCACCCGAATATTACGGTACCAGACTTTGTCGCCGTGGTCTTGCAGAGCAATGGAGCCTTTGTCGAAGGTACCGAATTCTTTCCACTGCTTGAACTTGCTATTGGCGACCATCTGAGTCCATTGTGAGCCTCGTGTGGGGAAATCCACCAGTTTCTTACCATTGAGCCAGCTTTCACCTTTACCGTCTTTGATGACAATTCTAGCCTTGTTCCATTCTCCGGCCGGTTTTACAACCGTGGTGTCGTTGGGGGGAATCAAATCGTAGAGCGCCCCGGCTTTATGATTGCCTGTTTTCCCGGCAAAGGAATCAGGATGACGCTTGTCGTCGAGTACCTGAATTTCCGGCCCTGTTGTGTAGGGGCAGCAATAGTCGGCACCTTCCTTGACGTGGTACATGATGCCGCTGTTGCCCCGCTCGCTGATCTTCCATTCCAGTTCCAGTTCGAAGTCCCCGTATTCTTTTTCAGTCAGCAGATCACCGCCTTTCTTTTCCATAAGTACCATTGCGCCATCTTCCACTTTCCAGCCTGTGATCGGCCCGCCTTTCCACTTCTTCCAGCCATCGAAGTTCTTACCGTTAAATAACGTTTCCCACTTTCCCTTTTCTGGGTTCGGGGTAAATGACGCCATCAGTCCCGATAGGCCAAGGGCCAGGAAGGCGGCAAAAAGAGATTTTGTTGATTTCATGTGTTTTGAATAATGATTTGATAATTACACGGCAAGAAACGACAATAGGACATAGCTATTGTCAATCCTTTCCAAGCAAAAGGTAGTTTGTAGCAGGATTTACCCAAAAGGGAAAGCCGGAAGATAGTTATTTCAGGAAAGTTGGAGAAGGTACTCTCCTTCGTGCAGGAAATCTTGATAAAAGATGCTTATTTCGCTCTGCTTCCCTTGGATCTGGGTGAGGGAGACCGTCTTCAAACTACCCCGGTTGACCCGCAGGTCATTGGTCGGATCGCCTTTCCCGGCGGAAATATGAAAATCGATTATCTGAGCCGCTTCGTCTGTGTGCGGTGTCGTCAGCCACGCCTGGAACCAGCCCTCGCGCTCCCGAACTACCGCTTCGGAGTAAAGCGTCACCGACGACCAGATGCGCGGTGAATCCGGCGGCAAACATTTGAGATGCGCCTCCGTACCATTCCAGCAAACTTCGTGTAGCGTATTCACTGGCTCTTTGGATTCTACCATGACGAGCGTAAAGGGTTCGACGCCCGAAAAATCATATCGAGCGGCAAAAGCGTGGGGTGAGTCGTAGGAGAAGGCGTCCAGCAGTACCAGTCCCCGGCTGCGGCGGTAGGGCGGGCGGTGAACGTGTTTCTGAAAGGCACCATTGAGCAGACAGAGCGTGAGGCGCTCCGTCGTGGCAATCCAGGTGCCCCCGGCCTGTGGGTCTTTAGGGAAAGTAATGAGCTGCTCCCCGATCAGGTAGCGACGGGGCGGAACGGCGGCAGGCCGCCGTATGCTCTCGTCGCGGTTGGAAGTCAGGACAAAGCCACTGCCAGTGTCAGGTAGGTAAGTTACGACGCACATGCAGTTTCGCGGTGTTGACGGGTGGAGTATGCGACCCCGAACGAACCGGGCAGGACAATATGGGGTAAGTGATGGGACACGGCCATCTTGACAATCGCCATATGATGCACGGCGTGCTCGATCAGATACACCAACTCGCGGGCCAGCGACGTAGGTACCAGCGCTCCATCGGTATCGCCGTAAATGGCCCGGAGTTGTAAAGGTTGATCGGTATGCCAGTTAGCTACTCCCTTGCTGAGTTCGCCCAGGATTTGCCGGGTGTAAATGAGGTCATTCTCCAATCGGTGATTGCGCTCGCGGTCGTCATAGTTCACAGTGCCACCGTCTATCTGCCGACTTAGACAAATGTAGAATTCGATGACGTGGCGGAGGTGTTGACCTATGCTACTACCCTGCAAAATGGGCAAACTATCTGAATAGGAAGCCTTTTCCAGGTGATTTAGCAGGATCTGGAGCTGAGCGATAATTTCGCGGGTAGTTGCGTGCAGTTGAGTCATGTGGAAGGGTATAAGATACTTGCTGACCGCACTCGGTATCTTCTATTGACAATTGGAAACAGAATATTCACCTAACCTATCGGATATTTATTTGTTTTATTTAGCAAAGGGTGAAAATGACACCGCGACCATCGGCAATAGCGATTTGTAGCGGAAGCGGTCATTGTCAAAGGTCAACTTGCGGTCGGTTGTGTATTCTACAAAATTAAAACTCAGTCCGGCCCGTACTGCCACCCGGTCGCTGAACCAGTAGCGAGCGTACAATTCGGAGTTCAGGTTTCCCAGATCATTGTCACTCACCAACAAGAGGTTGAAAGCGGTAGGTTTTGCAGTCTGTACGGAATTATCGAGCGTCATCGACTGGGAAGCCGAGTGAAAACGTCCCGTCTGCTGCGCCCCAAAGGAAATACCGATTGCGTCGATATTGAAGCCGAGCTCGAAACGCTTTGAAAACGCAAATTGCAGATTGATGACCGCGTTCAGGGCATTTGACTGCACCTTATTCAGCGTGAGGGTGTCAAAATTGGAGAGAATATCGTCGGTAAACATAACCGCCGGGCCAGTTTTGCCGGAGGTAAGCTTGGCCGGAGCCGTTACTAATTCGGTACTTTTGCCGGCAAATCCGGTGTAGCGAACGCCCCAGCCAATCTTGAAACGGCCGCCGTAAAGATTTTGGTAAGAAAGGGCCAAAGACCCGCCGTTGCCTGCCGCCAGGGCGACATCCAGATATTTTTGCCGACGAGGACCTTCATATTGGGCGAAGACACTACCCGAAATTAGCGCGGTAAGGAGGAAAATTGATAAAGTTCGCATGAAAAATTGGCGTAAAAATGATAGCTTATAGAAAAAAATGAGCGTTTGCCTTCCGACTCACGACTTAACTACGAAAAGAAACGGGGGGCGGGTTGCTTTCCTGGCTAGAAAAAAGTTTAAATGGAAGAATTAAAGCCTCTTTTGCTCTTCGGCGTCACGCTGGTAGTGAGTTTCGTCGGGTCGTTGCAATTAGGTCCGGCTAACTTGGCTGTGATTCACACTAGTCTCACCGAAGGACCGTCGGCTTCGTGGCGTACGGCGTTGGGCGGCGCCTTACCCGAATTACTTTACGCCGGACTCGCAGCCTACACCATCGTTAGTCTGCAAGGGGCGTTCGAATGGCACTACTCGTCTTGGGTAGTCAATACAGCCCTACTGTTGATAGGGTGCTATTGGGTTGTCCAGAAAACTACGCCTATAAAGGATGATTTGAGCAATCCTGCTACCAACCACCGCGCGGCCCTGCTGCGTGGTTTGGTTGCAGGATTGCTCAATCCCCAGCTTTATCCTTTCTGGGTACTGATTTTAGCCGGATACCGCAACTACCCGCTGCTGTCGGTACAGACAATTGCCGAATCGGCTGGATTCGCAGCGGGAGCAGTAGTGGGCGCCTTCGGATTGCTTGGGCTGGTCGCCTGGCTGACTGACCGCTACCGCGAAAATATCGCCCGGAAACTAACCAGATGGCCCATTCAGCGTATTTTAGGAGGCATGCTCATTATCTTGGCTGTCATCGGATTTGCCAGGCTATGAATTTCCGGCGAAATTGGTTGTGGAAGTAAAAGAACTACCTTTATTTCTATCTTCGCCGAACCAAGAGTTCTCTGATCTTTTTCTCATGTCAATCTTTTCAAAAATCGTCGCGGGCGAAATCCCCTGTCACAAAATAGCCGAATCGCCCGATTATTTAGCTTTTCTGGATGTCAATCCCGTGGTTAAAGGACACACGCTGGTCATCCCGAAAAAAGAAGTCGATTATATTTTCGATCTCGATGACGAACTCTACACCGGACTGATGCAATTTGCCAGGCGAATCGCCACGGCTATAGAGGCGGCTGTTCCGTGCAAGCGCATTGGTGTCAGCGTCATCGGGCTGGAAGTACCACATGCTCACGTTCACCTCATTCCGCTGAACCGGATGGCAGATATGGATTTTGGCCATAAAATAAAGATGTCGGCCGAAGAGCTGGCGGAGTTGGCGGGGAAGATTCGTGAGAAGGTGGAAGGAAATCGCTTTTAAGATAATGACTACCTTTGAGAAGCACTCTACTCCTGGTCAGCCGTTTATAAATCATTGAAAAACCCTGGCTCACCAAATTTACTCTACTAGGCGCAAGTCCATCACTCCCTAGATTAGGGCTGGTGAAAGTATTTTATTCGCTTAGACTTATGATTCATCTCTATAACTTTTCCCCACTAATCTCTCTTGCCGATAAGATATGGATTAGAGTCGCCATTGTTGTTATGGTATGGTGCATTTCGTATCAGGCAGTAGCGCAGAAACCACAAATTAGTTCTCATATCGAGCTGGGAGGATATGCATCCGGGAGTACCAAAACTCCCTTTTGGTTACGGGCTAATCAGTGGGGGAGGGTTCCTTTGGAAAGCCCCACTGGAACTGCTCGACTAGGAGTTCACTTCCAAACACCCCAAACCTACCCAGATACCGCTCTCCATAAGTCTCGGCTCAGTATAGCATTAGGGACGGAAGCCGTACTGAACCTTTTGCCTCGTCAGGCTGATCAGTACCTTCTGCCCGAAGCCTATATTAAAATCAACTGGAAGCATTGGGGGTTAATGGTGGGTCGCGAACGCCGAATCATTGGTATTGTAGATACCACACTAACTTCAGGTTCCTATTCTTGGTCAGGCAATTCACTTCCCGTCCCGATGGTTCGTCTCAGTGTAGAAGATTACATTCCTTTGGGTATTTTGAAGAATATTATTTCATTCAAAGGCTCTTACGTGCATGGTTGGTTCAATGTCCCTTACATTCAGGGTGCTTACCTCCACCAGAAAACTTTTTACGGGCGCTTGGGTAAACCCGAGGGGAGGTTTCATTTTCAGTTTGGCCTGGCGCACAGCGTTACTTGGGGCGGTTCCGCCGACTACCTACGCGACAGCCCCGTGGCGGTCAATGGCAAGTTGACCACTAATTTTGGCGATTACGTATGGGGTGTGGTACTTGGAAAGATTCCCAGGGATAAAATGAATAGTCGGTTTACCATGTTCGATGGTACGAACCGTGTGGGAAACCACGTGGGGCATTATGACATGGCCCTGGACTGGAAAATCAAAAAAACAAGTTTCCTGTTCTATCGGCAGCACCCCTTCGAGGATGCTTCCGGCTTACAGTTTCAAAATCTGCCGGACGGCCTGTACGGACTCAGCATACGAAGGGGCGATGAACCACCTTCATTCGTCAGTGTAAAGAAATTCGTGGCAGAATTTCTTTATACCAGAAACCAATCCGGGCCAGTTTTCGACCCGGCAGCCCGCTATCAGGGGAGGGACGACTACTTCAATCATGCTCAGTACAGGCAGGGGTGGTCTTACCTTAATCATGGAATGGGTACTCCTTTCATTCCACTAGGAGAAGGAACAAGACAGGAGGTCTATGCCGATCGCGAATTCTTCCCAACGAACCAAACCAAGTTGATCCATTTGGGTGTCGAACTGCTGTTGGCCAAGAAAATACGCCTATTGGCTAAATATTCGTCAGGTATGAACTTCGGCACGTTCAATGTCCCATTCTTAACTCCCGTCAGACAACAATCTTCTTTGTTATCACTTGATGCTCCGTTGTTTTCCGGGGGTAATACCAGAATAAAGGCTCAGCTTGCTTACGACAAAGGCGGATTGTACCCAGAATCGCTGGGTGGGTATCTTGGATTTAGGTCCAGTTTCAGCAAGCGGAAAGATCGATAGTCCTTCTAGCCGCGCAAATTCCTTGGGCCATTATCGCCAAAGGTAATTGGGGCGAATGGCTGACGGGGGAGAACCGAACTCCTTTCTCAGGGAGAACATAACGCCGACGGAGTTGGGATACAGGCCACCGTAATCAGTGGCAACGGATCCCTTGGCGATCATGCCCCCCAGCCAGTCGATGCGGGTTTGCAGCGCGACCAATCCTGAAAATTGATAAACCGTGTTTGCAAAAGGCAGATCATATACGCCCTTGTTACTGGAAACGGAGAGTTTTGACATCCATTGAGTTCGGCGCAGCAGGTCGCCCTGCAATCCCAGATGAAAAGCCCACACCCGATTGTTGCTGGTAAAGGCATCTGCGTAATTCGGGTATTTCCAAATGGTTTGAGAGGTGGGAGGGATGAACGGAGTACCAATGGCACGATCGCAATAAGACCAGCCGTCCCGTACCTGGGTATTGTTGAAATAATTATCTTTACCACGCTTTTTATCTTCATTCATAATGAAACTCGGTCCTCCCTGACTTTTGGTATAAAGCCCTTCAAAAACCAATTCTTTAAATGAGAAACCGCCCGTGTCTGCATTTTTTCGGCGAATCCGAACGCCATTCAGCCCGTCTGAGATATTAGTGAGGTAGTACAGAGAACCGTCTTCGTAAATATTCTGGCGATAGAAGAACCAGTTGGCATTGGAACCGTCAATTTCAAAAGCCAGGTCAATGGTGCCCAGATGGTTACCGACCCGATTCATGTTGTCAAAATCGGTAGCGCCCAGAGTGTCAATCCGATTACGCCCAAAAATAACTTTGAAATAATTTTTTAAGCCCTTGGGCATCTGGCCGTTGATGGTTTCGTAGGGCGATTTACCCCCCCACTGTACCTGATGGTTGAAACCTGCGTAAAGTTTGAATTTACCGCCTGGGCGGCCCAAACGCCCGTAAAATTGCTTCTGGTGAAGTTTTAACTCGCTGGTGACGGGACGAGTACCTTCAAACCAACCATCGGAATAACTGCCCAATACCGAAAACCACCCCTGGGTAAAAGGTACTGCCGTGAAGCGTGTCAGGCTGAGCTGGATACGAGGGATGGGCAAGGCGTTACCTGACCAGATGTAAGAACCCATTCCCAGTGTGGAGTCGGCCAGGCCAAACCATTGCTTTCGACGACCCGCGAAAAGTTCCAAATTTCCGTAGCGAATCGAGCCATAAGCCTCGGGAAGCAAGATCTGTGAAGAGCCCCCCAGGTTGATCACGGTTTCAGCCCCGACCTCGGCCTGCCAGCGCGGCGATAACCTGGAGGTAGTATGCTGCCGACGCCATTCACTGATCGAGTCGTGCTGCCCCAGGTTCCAGATTTTAGCCCCCCCACCCCGCATCGTCAGTGCCGTACCCGTACGGGGCACTGTACCGAATTGATTGGCCTG
>NZ_JBGSXF010000545.1:0-5566 GCF_041751555.1 Persicitalea sp.
CCGCTCAATGATCCGCAGGGTACCAGCCGAATGACCTATATCCCCAATATTTTTATCATTCCAGGATGAGCGCAGCAGGATCGTTGGGTTGGCCTTGCCTGTGGTCGATTGGAGTACCTCCGTGAATGAGCGGGGGGTGGCAAGGGAAGCGGTCACAAGGGTACCTGCTTTCAGAAAATTCCGTCGGCTTTGCATCGTAATAGTAGGAGATTTTAAAGGGAAAAGGATATTAAAGTCTGGGTAAGTTGTTAAAGCACTTACCCAGACTCGCTTTATTTGGCTCCCGGATAGCCGGGGTTTTGGTCCAGCACGGCACCCTGATTGGCATCAATGGCTTTTTGGGGAATCGGCCACAATTCATGATATGGCTGCATGGTGGCTTTGGCGTCCCAGTTGTACCGGGTAGCTCGCTCATACAGTAATCCCAACCGCACCAAAGTTCTCCTTCGTGCTTCTTCTACGGTCAGCTCCCGGGCTCTTTCGTCGAGCAGGTACGCCAGGTTTACGTCAGCGGCGGCCACAGGTTTGGCATTGGCACGAGTCCTTACCACGTTGATGTCGGCGGCGGCACGCTGCATATCGCCTTTGTGGATGTAGGCTTCCGCCCGCAGCAGGTAGGTTTCGGCCAGCCGCATCCGGATCTGATCGTTGTTGGTGCGGCCAGAAAGCGGGGCGGTAAGTTCGCCTTCAATTTTACGGATCATTGGGTAGAACCACCGCAGGGTATCAACTGCAATAGTGGTAGGCTTGCCATTCTCATCCGCCACAAATGCTTTTCCGTTTACCAGGGTATACTTGGCTTCTTTGCCAAAGTACTTTGAGGTAGGATCGTTGTAGTACCATTTGCGACGAATGTTATAGCGGGAATTGCGCATATCATTGGCGTAGTTATCTTTCCATAGATCATAAAAAAAGTAGTTGGTAGGACGGTTGCCTCCCTGGCTGCGTCCAATACTGTCGCTAACCAGGATTCTTTTGTTGTCCGGCGACCGTATGTTTTCAAACTGGGGGCCCCACCACCGTAGATCCACATTGAGCCCTTCGCCGCCCCCCACCGTCAGGAATTCAAACTGAACGGCCCAAATCGTTTCCAGATTTCCCGAGGCGCGGTTTTGCTGATTGGTCCAGAACAAATCCGAGAATACATCGCCGGGGCGAGAGGTTTTGCCAAAGCGCTTGGTCATGAGTTGGTACTGCCCGGCCGAACCGTCGATCACTTTTGTAGCGGCAGCAATCGCTTTGTCGTAAAAAGTGGCAACTTTCTTTTCCCGACCCAGACTAATGTAGACCTCAGTAAGCAGATGCAAAGCGGCGGCTTTGAAAATACGTCCATCTTTGGTAGGATCATTGACTACATTGGGCAGGTTTTCAGCGGCAAATTCCAGATCGGCTTTGATAAATTCCAGGGTTTCCAGACGACTGGCGCGGGAAAAATCAAAGCGGGGCTCAGTCAACTCACGGTCTACCAGTGGTACCCCGCCAAACAAATTCACGAGCACATTGTAGGCGTAAGCCCGGAAAAACCTGGCCTCGGCCACGAGGGCGTTCTTTTCCTGCTCCGTCCAGCGTACTACCGGGTTTTCGGCGCGAGTAATAATCAGGTTGGCATTTTTGAGCATATCGGCGTAGGCCCAATCCCAGTAGTAGTTCACAATCTGATCGTTGGGTAGCACCAGGCGGTAGTCTTTCATAAAGCGTCCGTCGGCTACACCACTCGTGGCGACATCGGTACCTGTTCCCATCTGGTCGGGGCGGTCGAGGGTGCGCTCGTCGCGGGCGCTTTTGTGCAGGGCCACCAGCACGGATTCAAAACCGGCCTTGCTGGTGAGCAGGTTTTCGGGACTGAATCGGTCGAGGGGTTTTTCATCCAGGAACGATTCCTGACAGCCGCCTATACCCAGGCAGAGCGATAGAACAAAAAGGAAATATCGGGTTGAAAGTATATTGCAAGTTTTCATATTCTGATTTTTTAAAGTGTGAGCAGGCTATAAGCCTATAATCAAACCGACAACCCAGGATTTCAGCAAGGGGCCATTGGATACGTTGCGTCCACCCGACCCATGCTCGGGGTCCCAGCCATCCCAGCCGGTCCAGGTTTTGAGGTTTTTGCCGCTAACATACACATTCACGCGATCCAGACGAACCTTGTCGAGAAGGTCTTTGGGCACCTCATAGCCGAGGCTTACATCCTGCAAGCGGAGGAATGTACGGCTCTGGTAAAACCCATATCCCAGAGGGTTTGGATAGCCAATACTGGGACGGTCGGTGAGCGGGTTTTCGGGAGTCCAGTAGGGGAGATCCATCAAATTGGCCCGGTCGAAGAAATTGCTACCGTGGTTAAGCAGGGAGTTACCACTGTAACCGCCGACGCGGGCATTCAGGAAGAAGGATAGTGACAATCCCCCGTAGGAAAGCCGGTTGGTGAGTCCGCTCGAAAAGTCTGGCTGGGAGGAGTGAAGTACCTGCCGGTCTTCGGGGCCAATCTTACCGTCTCCGTTGATGTCTTTGAACCGGATATACCCGGGTTTGGCGCTGGGATCCAGGGTATTGTCGTCACCCTGTTGCCAGATTCCGTTCCAAACGTAGTTGAAGTTGGCTCCCTGGGGCTGACCAATGAAACGGCCACTGGCGATATCGTCATCTTCCACACCGTCCCCGTTCAGATCGGTACCAGAGAGGCTCTTGATTTTGTTACGATTGAAGCTAAATACAAAATTGGTAGTCCAATTGAATTTCCCCTTGGTGTAGTTATTCGTATTGACGGTCAGTTCAACCCCCTTGTTGCTAGTGGCACCGATATTGGTAAAGAAGGTTTCGTAGCCGGTCATGTTGGGGATGCGCAGCGAAAGGAGCAGGTCGGAGGTATTCATGGAATAATACTCCACTGACCCTGAAATTTTGTCCTTGAAAAGGCCGAAATCAAGACCATAGTTTGAGGCGACCGTGGTTTCCCAGCCAAGCTGACTGTTGGACATAGAGGTAGGAGTGATGCCAATACTCGTACTGCCATTATCCCCAAAGACATACTGATTGCCCGTCTGGGTCATATTGCTGAGGGATGAGTACGGGCTGATGCCCCGGTTGCCGTTTTTACCGTACGAGTACCTGGCTTTCAAATATCCGATCCAGGGCAGCGAAGCCATGAATTTTTCCTCCGAAATGAGCCAACCCACTCCGATCGAGGGGAAGTTTCCGAATTTTCGCCCTGACCCGAAGGCCGAGTAGCCGTCGCGGCGAACGGTAAAATTAAACAGATACTTTTCAAGGAACCGGTACCCAATGCGACCCATGTAGGATGTGGCTTGTGATTCGGAAGCCGTAGTAGAAACAAGCTGATTTTCCCCAACGCCCAGCCCATTGTAGGAAAGCACATCGCTGAAAATATTATTGCTGGACAAGGATAAGCCATTTTCACGGGTACGTTCGAAGCTTTGCAGCAGTGTCACGTCCAGGTTGTGTTTCTGCCCGATTGCCTTGTTGTACTTCACTATGTTTTCCAGGGTAATGTAGTGGTACTTTCTGTTTGCTTTACTGCCACTGGCCAGGCGAAAGTTATTATCCCTCGGTTCGCTTACGGAAGGCGAAAAATTGGCGTCATCGTTGTACCTAAGGTTATTACCTAAGTTAAGTCGATAGGTGAGGCCTGGAATGGGTAGATTGATGTCGGCATACACATTGCTGAAAAGAGTATTGGAAGTACTCAGATGATCGTTTCGAACCGTGTTGAAAATGGGGTTAGGAGCCAGTCCGTCATCCATGGGCAGGCTTTTGAGTTCTCCATCCTCGTAGTATAGCGATGAAAATGGACTTAGGTAGCTGGCAGTCTCAAAATTGGCCCGAATGCCCGAGTAATCCTTGATTGTGAACCCAGTATGGGTGCCGATGCTCAGCCAATCGGTAATCAGGATGTCGAGGTTGAGACGCGATGAAAATCGGCTGAAATTGTCGCCCATTACCCGGCCTTTCATATCCGTATAGGAACCCGAAATGTAATAGTTTACTTTTTCGGTTCGTCCCGATAAACTTAATTCATGATTTTGCATAGGGGCCTTCTGGGCAATAGCCGACCACGGATCTATGGTGCGACCAGCCGCCCGATTTGCCTCTTCAATGGAGGTCAAGATAAGCGGCCTACCAAGAAAAGCGGCGGCGTCCTCCTTCATGGCCAGGTACCGCTCGGGGCCCATCATATTGGGGACATTGGCGTAGTCCGATCTGCCATAGTACGTGTTGTAGGTCAGTTTGGGCCTGGCCGTGGTACCTTTCTTGGTTGTAATCAGGATTACCCCGTTGGTAGCTCTGGAACCATAGATACTGGCAGAGCTGGCGTCTTTCAGGATGTCAATGGATTCGATATCGTTGGAGCTGATGTCCGAAAGACCGCCGTTATAAATAATTCCATCCAGAATAATCAGCGGTGCGTTGCTGGCTGAAATGGAGGCATTGCCCCGAATGGTAATGGAGCCATCAGCCCCCGGACGACCCGTGTCAATGACCGTAACGCCCGCTACCGACCCGCGCAGGGCCTGCGAGACGTTGACGTTCGGATTCGTTTCGTTAAGTTTAGGGTCAACCCGCATAACGGCTCCCGTAAGATCCTTTTTACGCTGGGTACCATAGCCCACTACGACCACTTCTTCCAATGTCTTGTTATCGACCAGCAACGTAATGTTCACTTGGTTTCTATTTCCAACTGCGACCTCCTGCGAAATATAGCCCACAAAAGAAAAAACGAGAATAGCCGACGAATTTTCGACCTCCAGGCGAAAGGCACCGTTTTGATCCGTGGTCGTCCCCCGCTGGGTGCCTTTCACCAGAATACTCACGCCAGGCAAAGGCCCGCTATTCTCGTCGGCGACGGTGCCTGATACGGAAATATCGACGGGAACATAGGGGGGGATAGTCAAATTCTCAAGCCGATTTAAGCCGGTTTCCGACCCCCGTTTGAGCAGAATCTGACTCCCTGAAACTTCATATTTAATACGCAGCGGGGTGAGTAGTTCCAGCAGCACTTCACCCAAACGCTTCTGTTGCACGTTCAGGGTGATTTTCTGGTTCGACCGAATCAACTCCGGGCTGTACATAAAACTGACAGCGGCTTCGCTTTCAATTTTTTTCAAAACGGCCGCCATCGGCTGCTGTCTGCTGTCGATCGTAATTGTTCGGTTCAGCACCTCCTGCGCCCGGCCGTCGTGGGCCAGCGATAGGCTCCCGAACACTAGGCCGAGGGTGAGTTGCAGTAGGCTGATTCTCATAATTTTTCGCAAGAGATGATGCGAGGGTATAGGAAAATTCATACTTTTGGTTGTTTTGCTTGGTTCTGGTAATTGGGTAAAATGATCCCCTCATCCTTTTCAGGACGTTCGTTTAGCGGCGACAGTAGGGGGTTCCGGGGTGAATGATGCGGAAACATCGTTCACCCTTTCTTATTTCAAAACCTCTAAGAGGAGTCCAGTAGTGGCATAGTGAGTGGGTTGAAAGGCTGTTATCGGCACGCTTTTCCGGTGAAAATGATCTGCCCGTCGGTCACTTCGTAGGTGGCTTCGGTAATGGCGCAAATCCATTT
>NZ_JBGSXF010000546.1:0-2565 GCF_041751555.1 Persicitalea sp.
ACCGCGCCCATCACGATCATAGCCGTAACTGAGCCCGTGTTGATGGCGACCAGCACGCCGCAAGCCACGGCGACCAGCAGCAAAACCAGATTCACCAGGTGTTGTCCCTTGAAGACGATAGCGTTGCCGCTGACCTTGCCGCTCAGCTTGCCGTAGGCTGTTAGCGAGCCCGTGAAGGTGATGCCGCCGATGAGTACTGAAAGCAGGATGCTGATGATCGTAATCAGGTCGGTGGACAATTCGGGCTGCTCCACGGCTCTTGTCCAATAGTCTGAAAAAGCTACGAAGAGAGAGGCCGCGCCGCCGAAGCCGTTGAAAATGGCGACCATCTCAGGCATCTGCGTCATCTCGACGCGCCGCGCCCACACCAGGCCGATGGCCCCGCCGACCAGCATGCAACTGAACGTTTCGATGGGCGTCAGCAAGCCCGAGTCTACCAGCGTGGCCAGCACCGCCAGCAGCATCGCTACCGCCGACAATATATTGCCCTGCCGCGCTTCCTGCGTTTTGTTAAGTTTTTTGATGCCCACGATAAACAGGATCGTGGCGACGAGGTAAGTGAGTTGGATGAGGATATTCATTTTTTGGGATACGGAGCCACAAAGCGACAAAGCCACAGAGCGACAAAGTGAAGGGCTTATTGAAAATAGTTAAAATATGGTCATCGACTTCCGCTGTTAAAAGTTCAGCATTCAGCCTCACCGACGGACCTGTCCAACATCCAGCGTCCAAAATCATCCTTTCTTCTTCTTAAACATTTGCAGCATTCGGTCGGTGACGGCGTACCCGCCTACTACGTTGATGCTGGCCATGACAAGGGCCACCATGCCCAGGTACTTGCTGATGTCGCCCTCGCGGACGCACAGGATGGCTCCAACGATAGTGATACCGGAAATGGCATTGGAACCCGACATCAGCGGCGTGTGCAGCGTGGGAGGTACTTTGGCAATCAATTCAAAGCCGCAGTAACTGGCCAGGACGAGGATGTAGAGGAGGAAGATGAAATTTTCTATGCTCATGATTGGGGGTATGGGGATGTTGATTTTTGAGTTGCAAAGCCACAGAGCGACAAAGCGACAAAGTTTAGCGGTAGTTGGGAATGCGTCTTAAAGTGGAGTAATCGTGCGCCAGCAACTCTTTGTGGCTTTGTCGCTTTGTATCTCTGTCGCTCCTTCACTTTTTTGCCAAAATCTCCTTCGTAAACCCATGCACCAATTCCCCTTGGTGGGTAATGAGGCTGCCTTGGGTGATTTCTTCTTCCATCTCCCACTTGAAGCCGTCTTTGGTAGCCAGGTGGAGGAGGAGCGTGGAGATGTTTTTGGCGTAGAGTTCGCTCGCGTTGACGGGGAGCAGCGAGGGCATATTGGCCTCGCCGATGATCGTCACGCCGTGCTTGACGACGGTTTTGCCGAATTCGCTCAGTTCGCAGTTGCCGCCCGACTCCACGGCCATGTCCACGATTACTGAGCCCGTTTTCATGCTTTTGACCATTTCTTCAGTAATTAGCACGGGAGCTTTTTTACCGATGACAAGAGCCGTGGTAATGGCAAGATCGGCTTCTTTGATGCGGTCTTTGATAAGAGCCTTTTGCTTTTCGAGGTAGTCGGCAGAAGCTTCTTTGGCGTAGCCGCCTTCTACTTTGACACCTTCGGCCTCCACTTGCAGGAAACGCCCGCCCAGCGACTCGACTTGCTCCTTGGTTTCGGCCCGTACGTCGGTGGCTTCTACTACCGCGCCGAGGCGCTTGGCAGTGGCAATGGCTTGTAAGCCCGCCACGCCTACACCGAACACAAGTACCCGCGCGGGCGTGATCGTTCCGGCGGCGGTCATGAGCAGTGGGAATATCTTGCCGAGTTCATTGGCTCCTAAAATGACGGCCTTGTAGCCCGCCAGGTTGGCTTGCGAGCTGAGGGCGTCCATTTTCTGAGCCCGCGAAATGCGCGGTACGGCATCCATCGAGAAGGCAGTGATTTTCTTTTTATTCAAAGCCGCTACTACTTCCGGGATGGTGTAGGCGTAGAAATACGAAATGACGATGGAGCCTTCTTTCATCGCTGCTACGTCCTCCACGGTGGGCGCATTGACTTTCAGGATTACATCAGCGTCGGCGAAGGCGGCCTGGCTGGTGGGTACAATGCCCGCTCCGGCGTCGTGGTACTTTTCATCCGAAAAGTAAGAAGCCTCGCCCGCCCCGGTTTCGATCAGGCAGGTAAAACCGGCTTTTTGGAGGGACTTGACCACGTCGGGCGTGAGGGCGACACGACGCTCGAAAGGTTTGGTTTCTTTGGGAACAGCTATTTTCAAAGGGGTAGTAGGTAGTGGTTTTGTGATTGGGGGTTCTTTAGTCAAGACGACAAATTGGGTAAAAGTACCCGGTTCTCATCCCTGATTATTTTCGATAGAAGGTGTAAAAATGGAAATATTACTTTGCACAGGCGAGATTTACCGGCTTTTTGTAAAAATCAGATCACATTCACGGCTGGGACAGGGGATCAGCGTGAGTGAGTCGTTTTTAAGAGAAAAGTTTTGATAAAAAGCCACGTACACGCTCCCTTGAAGAAAGCC
>NZ_JBGSXF010000547.1:0-4839 GCF_041751555.1 Persicitalea sp.
GCGGTGCTGTACAGATGTTGCTGGCGCTTGCCGATGAAAGCCGGATTGCCCATCTCCATGATCGTTTCTGGCTTTAATTTTAAAGTAAGACCCTCTTTTTTAGAGAGCGAATACCAGCTTTTGTCGAGCGTGCGCATAAACAGCATCGAAGGGTCCAGGGCTTTGTCGAAAGAAAGGATATAGGAGAAATTACCGGCCTGGGGCAACGCGTCTTTCTGCTTTACTTCATTAAAATCAGCCGTGTACGCGTACTTGATTTCCTTGTTACCGGGATTGATGATGGGCCATTCGTCTTTCCACTCCACAGGCGCGATGAAAGTCTCTCGGCCTGTGTTGTAGTAGTCTCCTTCGTAGGGCCGGACCGCTAGAAAAATCGCGTACGTTTTGCCATCCGGTCCTTCCACAAACTGCGCGTGACCAGCCGAGGTGACCGGATTTTTCCGATCTTCGGGTAGTCCCTTCTGGGTTAGTATCGGGTTATTCTCATAGGGAATATAGGGCCCCCAAACGTCCTTGCTTCTGAATACTACCTCCGAATGATTGACCGAAGTACCTCCTTCGGCGGCATAGAGGTAGTACCAGTCATTTCTTTTCATAATGTGGGGAGCTTCAATCCAGACGGGTTTTTTGGAAAGATCCACCCCCCCGTTGACCAACTGCTTTTCCTCGCCCACTACCTTCATGTTATTGTAATCAAACTCATACATGCGGATGGTTCGATGGCCAGAATAGAGTGGTTTGCGGTCGGGAGCATCGCTGTTGTAGAGGATGTAGGCTTTGTCAGTAGATTCGTCAAAATAGATCGACGGGTCTATTCCCCGCACCTGGGGTACCTTCACTGGGTTGCTCCACGGTCCGGCGGGATCTTTGGCCGTAGCCACAAAATTGCCGTCATGGTCAATATCCGTGCAGGTGACGTAGAAGATGCCCTTGTAGTAACTGATGGCAGGCGCAAACAAACCACGCGTCAGGCGCTCGCCCATAAAATCCATTTGGGAGGGGCGATCGATGACATTACCGATCTGCTTCCAGTTTTTGAGATCCTTGCTGTGAAAAACCGGAATACCGGGGAAATAGGAAAAAGTGGAATTGACCAGGTAGTAGTCACTTCCCGCCCGCACGATGCTGGGATCGGGATAAAAGCCCGTCAGGATGGGATTGACGAGCGTGGTGGTTTGTGCCAAAAGCAAAGGGCTGTTGGTAAGCCACAGAGTTGAGAAGATGAGGGCGAGTACTTTTCTATTCATTAGGTAAGTCGATTAAATTGAAAAGTTGGGCTAGGCAACCAGCGAAAACCATTTAAGGTTTGATGACTTCCAGCCCCCCGTCCGCTCTACGCTTCAACTCACGGACCTTGATGTTCCGTAAATGCGTTTTTCCCGACAGCTCCACGTCGTGGTAAAAGAGGTACCACTTGTCTTTAAATTCAACGATAGAGTGGTGGGTAGTCCAGCCAGTGACGGGCTTCATAAAGGTACCCTTGTAGGTAAAAGGGCCGTAGGGAGAATCGCCGGTAGCGTAAGCCAGAAAATGCGTGTCGCCGGTAGAGTAGGTTCCTTTTGGTAATTGAGTAAGCTATTTGTCATCTTTATGATTTAAAGTAACGTGAACTGTGTGGTTATTTAATTGATTCTCAGTAAAATGTCTAATTACTGAATCCCGTAGGGATGAACCATACAATAGCCGCCGATTTTAATCGGCGGATTGGGAGATGTCGAGTTCACAACGAGTTCCGTAGGAACGGCCCATACTTCGTTGTATGTTTGGTAGTACAACACGACCGGGGAATTAAAGAACAAACACCTTTCGATGAAACGATTAATTGGCCTTCTTCTACTGCTTAGTCCCTTCGCTCTGGCCCAAACCCGCCCGGACGATGGCTACCGCCTTTGGCTGAAATACGATCGAATACAAGATGCCGCGAAGCGAACTGCCTACAACCGTTCGGCCCAATTTATTACTATGAACAGCGATCACCCCACCTTACAAGCCGCCGCTGACGAACTGAAAATGGGCCTGGCGGGATTGTTGGGCCAATCGATTCCGATTTTAGATAAAGCAGGTACCCGCAGCGGGGGGATCATTCTGGAAGTGGCCACTCACCCTGACGCTATTCTCAAAAAGCAAAATGACGAAGGCTATGTGATTTCGAAGCTGCAGAACAATACCGTCATTTCGGGAAACACCGAGACGGGAGTGCTGTACGGGGCCTTCGACCTGTTGCGTCACCTGCAAACGGGCCAAGCGCTCGACCTCCTGCCATCGGCGGGCAGCCCGAGGGTAAAGTTTCGGATGCTGAACCATTGGGACAACGTCAATGGTACCGTCGAACGGGGCTATGCGGGCGAGTCGCTCTGGAAATGGCACGAACTACCCGAGCGACTTGACCCGCGTTACCGCGACTACGCCCGCGCCAACGCCTCCATCGGCATCAATGGTACTGTGGTCAACAACGTCAACGCCAGCGCCCGCTTCCTGACGGAAGAGTACCTGCGCAAGGTTGCCGCTCTGGCCGATGTTTTCCGACCCTACGGCATTCGGGTCTATCTGTCGGTCTATTTCGCGGCCCCCAAAACATTGGGTGGCCTGACGACATCCGACCCACTCGACCCGCAGGTACGGCAGTGGTGGGCCGACAAAACGAAGGAGATTTACGGCCTGATCCCCGATTTCGGGGGATTTCTGGTCAAAGCCAACTCAGAAGGGGAACCTGGTCCGCAGGACTACGGGCGCACCCACGCCAATGGGGCCAATATGCTGGCCGCCGCCCTGAAACCCTACGATGGCGTGGTCATCTGGCGGGCCTTCGTGTACAAGGCCGACGGTGCCGCCGACCGTTTCAAGGCTGCCTATGAAGAATTCGTGCCGCTGGACGGCCAGTTCGATCCGAAAGTAATTGTGCAGGTCAAGAATGGACCCATCGACTTCCAGCCGCGCGAGCCTTTCTCGCCTATTTTTGGCAATATGCCCAAAACGCCGCTGGGCGTGGAGTTTCAGATCACGCAAGAGTACCTGGGTTTCGCTACCCATTTAGTCTATGAAGCCCCGATTTTCAAGGAGTGTCTGGAAAGCGATACGTACGTGAAGGGCAAAGGCTCGACCGTAGCCAAAGTCGTGGACGGCAGTCTGCACGGCTACGAAAACACGCTTATGGCTGGCGTGGCCAACACGGGCTCCGACCGCAACTGGACGGGGCATCCGCTGGCGCAGGCCAATTGGTATGCCTTCGGGCGACTGGCCTGGGACCACACGCTGTCGTCGGAGGCCATTGCCAGCGAGTGGGCAAAAATGACGCTGACGCGCGACCCGGTGGCGGTGGGCAGGATCGTAAACCTGTTGCTCAAATCGCGGGATATTTACGTGAGCTATAATGCGCCGCTGGGCTTGTCGCGGCCGTGGACGGGAGAGCATTTCGCGCCCGAACCCTGGCAAAACCGCAGTTCGCGTCCCGACTGGACGGCGGTGTACTACCACCGCGCCGACTCCGTCGGGCTGGGTTTCGACCGCACCGCCACGGGAAGCAATGCCTTGGCGCAGTACCGCCCCGAAATAACGCAAGCCTGGAACGACCCCGCTACTTGTCCGCTCCCCTACCTGCTGTGGTTTCACCACGTACCCTGGAACCAGAAACTCTCCACGAACCGCACGCTATGGGATGAACTCTGCGTCCGCTTCTATACCGGGGCCGATTCGGTAAGCTGGATGCGGCAGGAATGGGCCAAAGTGAAACCCGCCATCGATCCTGAGACTTTTGCCAACGTGGCCGCCCGGCTGCAAATCCAGCAACGGGAAGCCCGGTGGTGGCGCAATGCCTGGGTGCTGTACTTGCAGACTTTTGCCCGGCAGCCCATACCGGAGCCTTTTTCAAAGCCCGAAATGACTTTGGAAGAGGTCAAGGAGTCGGTGAGGGTGTATATGTTGCGATAAACATTTTCTAATAGTTCGTATTCCGCGTCCCTGATTAGCAATTTGCAAGATTTACGAATTTGTTTCCCTGCTTATAATGATGAAAAAGCTTCTCCTCTTTCTCGTGTGCTGTGCCACTTTGGCCCACGCCCAGCAATCACCCAAAGTACTGATCGTGACGGCGCATCCCGACGACGAGACGTCTTTTTCGGTCACAGTTTTCAAGATCACCCACGACCTGAAAGGTACGGTAGATTTGGCCCTGATGACGGACGCGCAGGGCGGGTTCAACGGTTCGGAGTTGGGTTCGGTGTACTATGGCTTTTCTCTCACCGATTCGGTCATCGGTCGGGAGCGGTTGCCCACCATTCGGAAACAGGAACTAATGAACGCGGGGCAGATCATGGGCATTCGTAATTACTTCTTTTTTGATCAAAGAGATGACCTTTATACCCAAGACGAAAAGCCCTACGCAGGGGGCACCCTGTGGGACATTCCCTACATCGAAAAGCGGCTGGATCAGATTCTGGCCCGCGAGAACTATGACTTTATCTTCGTGCTGGTGCCCCACGCCGGGCAGCACGGCCACCACAAAACGGCCAGTCTGATGGGTCTGCGCGCGGCCCAACGCTACCGGGGCGCAAAGAAGCCCATCGTGCTGGGTGGCGGCTGGACGGTGAAAGGCAGCGAAGCGCGGCCCTTCGAGGGCCTGGAAGGTTACCCCGAAACCAAAATTCTGAAAGATGCCCCGCTCTTCACCTACGACCGCTCCGTGAAATTCGGCCACCGCGACCTGCTGACCTACAAAATCGTCGCCGATTGGGTCATCGCCGAGTACAAGTCGCAAGGCGATTTACAGGAAAATCTGATGCACCGGGGCGACGTGGAGACGTTTCGGTACTTTGCCATCAACCCGCGCGACGGCATCGCCAA
>NZ_JBGSXF010000548.1:0-3305 GCF_041751555.1 Persicitalea sp.
AAAGGAACCGATGAAGATTTTTTCGATCCCGAAGTCCTGCGCAAGGCCCGCGCCTTGTTGCCGCGTCCGATGGCCGACACGCAAGTGTATTGCCAGTACCAACTAGGTGATGTGTTGCTCTACGGCTACGTCGATGTGGTAGGTAAAACTCTGGCCGTGGATCTGAAAACCACGGGTCGTTACTCGCCGGGTCGCTTCACGTACAACCACCAGAATTTTTATTTACTGGCTCTAAAATCAAAAGGCGTCCGTACTTTGCGTTATGTCATCACCGATTTTCAGGAGGTTTATCAGGAAAACTACGATCTGAACATGGATTTCTCGGTGCAGGAAAAGCAAATCCAAAGCTTCCGGGAATTTTTGGAAGAACACCGGGAAGTGATTGTGGATGGGAAGATATTTAACGTAAAAAAATGAAACGTCCTCTTATCCGCCTAACATTTCTTCTTGCCGCTCTTATTGCTATCAATTGGCTGGCTTCATTCGTCTCGGTTCGCTGGGACTTGACGGAAGACAAGCGCTATACCGTGTCGGACGCCACCAAGCGGCTGCTGGAAGGGCTGGATCGGGATGTGAAGGTGACGGTCTATCTGGCGGGCGATTTTCCGCCGGGTTTCGAGCGGCTGGAAACGGCCACACGCGAGACGCTAGAGGAGTTCAAAACCTACGCCGACGGGCATATTTCCTACCAATTCATCGACCCTTCCGTGGCTCCCACCGAGGAAAAACGGGGACAGCAGTACCAGCAACTTGTCGAAGCAGGGCTTACTCCCACTAATCTATTCGACAATGAAGGGGGAAAGCGCACCGAGAAACTGGTTTTTCCGGGAGCCATCGTCGAAGCCGATACGCTGGCGGTACCCGTGCAACTGTTGAAGGGAAATAAAAGTAACTCCTCCGAAGAACAGTTGAACCAATCATACGAGGGCGTAGAATTTCAACTGGCCACCGCCATTCGGCAGTTGGTGCCGGCCGAACGCCAGCGGGTCGGCCTGGTCGTGAGCCACACTTCCGCCTCACCCGCCGGGTTTTCGGACCTTATCGCCACCATGCAGCAGAAATACGACGTGTTTCTGGATGTGAATAATCCGGCTTCCTACGATGGGCTCGACGCGCTGCTGGTGCTGAAACCCGACCAGCGGTTCAGCGATGAGGAGAAGTACAAGTTTGACCAGTTCGTAGTGAACGGCGGCAAGGCACTGTTTTTCGTGGACGGGGCCAAAGTGGATACAATTGGGTTGGAAGGTACTTTTGCCCAGCCGCTGGACTTGAACTTGAGCGATTTGTTTTTCAAATGGGGTATTCGTCTTAACGCCAATTTAGTTAAGGACATGAATAGCGCGGCTATTCTGCTCAACGTCGGCAATCTGGGCGATCAGCCCCAACTCAAACCGCTCCCGTGGCGGTTTTTCCCGCTCCTCAATAATTTTGGTAATAGCCCCATCACTCGCAATATCGACGCCATTTATACCCGTTACCTCAGTTCGCTTGACACCGTCGGTGGGGCACCGGGCATCAGACGTACGCCCCTGCTACAGACTTCTCCCTATACTAAAACGCTCAACGCCCCCGTGCTGGTGGCCTACAACGAAGCCCGTCAACAGCCCGAGCCGAGCGAGTACCAGGGCGGCGTGAAGTTAGCGGCTGTGCTTTTGGAGGGCAATTTTGTTTCTTTGTTTCAAAACAGAATCTTGCCAGAAGACCCGCGCCGGGCAACATTTAAAGAATCGGGGGCTGCGGGTAAAGTACTGCTCTGCGCCGATGGCGACGTAGTGGTCAATGATTTCGACTTCCGCCGCAACACGCCTTTCCCGCTCGGCTTCGACCGTGTAACGAACAATATTTTTGGTAACAAAGATTTCATCCTGCACGCTCTAGACTACATGCTCGATCCTGACGGGCTCATCACGGCTCGTACGAAGCAAATAAGCATCAGGCAGTTGAATAAAATTCGGGTGCAGGAGGAGCGCACCAAATGGCAGTTGCTGAACCTGCTGCTACCGATCGGACTGATTGGCCTTTTCGGGGCGGTGCGTTACGGATTACGGCGACATAAATTCGCGCGGCAAGGCTGACGGCTTCGTTATTTTTCTTACTTTTGTCCCCTTACGTCCAAAAACCCGTTCTTGACTCGAAAACCCTACCCAAACCCATAATTTCACCTTATCAAAGCCTCTGCGTCTTATGAAGTTCGTTGTCTCTTCCTCAGTGTTACTTAAACAGTTGTCGGCTATCAACGGCGTCGTTTCGACCAATCCCATCGTACCGATTCTGGAAAATTTCCTTTTCAACCTTGAAAACAATACCCTGACGGTCACGGCGTCTGACTTGCAGACGGTAATGATTACGGAAATCGAGGTAGAAGGAGGGGACAAGGGAGCCATCGCAGTACCCGCTAAGTTGCTGCTGGACACGCTGCGCGGATTACCCGAGCAGCCGATCACATTTAATGTGGATGAGGAAACCTTCGGCACCGAAATCGTGTCGGACAACGGACGCTATAAGCTTTCCGGCGAGAACCCCATCGACTTCCCAAAGACACCCGGCGTTAACCGAGGCCAGTCGGTCGATTTTTCTTCGACAGCATTGGGAACTGCCATCGCAAACACCATTTTCGCTACCAGTACCGATGACTTGCGTCCGGCCATGACGGGCGTTTTTGTGCAGATCGGTACCGAAAACGCGACTTTCGTCGCCACCGATGGCCATCGTTTGGTCCGCTACCGCCGCACCGACATAAAATCTGAGGCAGATACCTCGATGATTATCCAGCGTAAGGCGCTGAACTTGCTCAAATCGTGTTTGCCTGCTGAGGATGTGCCCTTAAAGGCTGAATTCACGGCCTCTAACGCATTTTTCAGTTTCAATAACATCCGCATGATTTGCCGTCTGATCGACGAGCGATTCCCGGACTACGAGAACGCTCTGCCGACAAACAACCCCAATACGCTCACCATCAACCGGATGGAGATGCTGAATTCGCTGCGACGGATTTCGATTTACTCCAACCGCACCACGCATCAGGTACGTCTCAAGATGGAGCCGGGCAAGCTCTCAATCTCTGCCGAAGATCTCGACTACTCCAACGAGGCCAATGAAAAGTTGATGTGCGAGTTCAACGGCGACCCGATGGAGATTGGTTTCAACGCCAAGTTTCTGATTGAGATTTTGAGCAATTTGGTTTGCAAGAACATCACCTTCGAACTCTCTGCCCCCAACCGCGCTGGACTCATCATTCCTGTGGAGCAGGAGGACAACGAGGATATTTTGATGCTGGTGATGCCGGTGATGCTCAATACTTACGC
>NZ_JBGSXF010000549.1:0-11492 GCF_041751555.1 Persicitalea sp.
TTAAACCCGCGTCTGTTGCAATCCAATAATTACCTGCTCCATCTTCAATAATTTCTCGTGCTGTAGTTCCAGGAAACTGTGCAGAATTCTGAATAATTGATTTGGCCTGTTTGAGTTCAGTATTATATACCAATATTCCACGTGTATTCGGTAGCCAAAAATTATTTGATTTATCCACTAAAATATCTCGAAATTCTGCATTGTTAAATTTCTCAGTATCATAATGGAATGTTTGGTGCTTTAAGCGGTCTATTATCAAAAACCCGCCGTAGACGGCAACGAAATATTTATCTGAATTAAATTCTTTAAATGTGTAATTACCCAATTCCTCTCTACGTCGCAAGTTGGTAGAGGCTAATGCTCTTAATATTCCCTTTTTTGGATCATACATGTTAAGCTCTCCTCCTCCTGTGGCAAGCCAAATATTCCCCCGGCTGTCTTCTTCTATATCCCATATATTGCCGCTAATCAATCCATCTGATTCGTCCAGATGCTCTGCTATTAGCCCGTTTTGTTCTATCAAGATAATTCCTTTACCCTCGGAACCAACCCAAATATTCCCTCGTGTATCCCTGAGGGTATTAAAATACAATGCAAATTTTACAGGAAACATAGCTCCCTTAATAGGAATTGTTTTGATCTGTGAAAGGTCTTCACTCAAAATGGAGAAATTGCCGTTTTGCAGCAACCAAATCCTTCCTTTCTTATCTTCCTGAACAACTCTTGCCTGTCCTAAGAAGCCATTATCTACTCCCAGGATCCTTACCTTATTGTCTGCCAGGGAAATTCTCAGCGCTCCTTGTCCCCCAATACCCTCATCAGTACCTAGCCATACATTCCCTTTTTGATCCTCATGGAAAATGGTAGGGAAACCCATTTTCCATTTGTCATTCCCCTCGATTTTTTTAAATCCTTTCCGTCCTTTATCTATAATAAAGATATGTTTTCTCATACTTAGCCAAAGATTATTTTTTTTATCTTCTATCAACATGAAAGATGTTTTAAAACCATCATTGGCGATTTTTCGCACATCCTTTAAGTTACTATCTACGGCATAAACGCCCATTCCGTATGTGGCGATCCACATGGTTCCCAAATGGTCACATTGCAGGTAAATTGGTAAGGGAACTGGACAAATCCATTGAATATTATTCTTGAAATCCAATATGTAAACAAATTCTCCAGTCACCAGCCATAATCTCCCCTTTTGGTCTAATTCAATGTCATAAATACCCTTATAGTCATAGGTGTAGGTATATGAACCGTCATAAAGGTATAGCCCCTCATTAGCAGTACTTACCCAAAATGTACCGTCCTCATTCTCATGTAAAGAAGTTATATAATTTGATGGTAATCCTTCCTTCTGAGAAAGCTGCAAAATGCCAGAGGTACTACCTTCCAGGATCGCAGGTCTATTCACCTTAGTGACGACAGGTTTGGGCAGAACAGATGCTCTGAACTTGATATCCAAAGTGTCAAATTGGAGCGGAATCTCCGGCTGTTTGTCCCAATCCAATGGATATTCCTTCATCGGAGCCTTTAATGGCTTAAACTCATTTATGCCAAAGGGTTTTGAGGGTAATTTGTCAATATCTAATGAATAGGATGTAGGCGGCGATATGCTATCCGGGTCAGTTATTTTCCATTTAATAGGCTGGGGTGCGGTAAGCTTGTATGGCCTGGTGACTGGCGGTGTGAAGGCAGTTGGGTCCTGATCTTTCAGATTCCCCTGGTTTTGCTGACAGGAGGAACAAACAATAAGAAGGAAAATACCAACGCTGTATAAAAGATGTAATACTCTCATAGTCTGTCCTGTTTTAATGGTTTAGGTTCATTACTAAATAGGTAACACAATAGTAAATGCGGTCCCCACCCCTTCCTTACTGTTAACTTCTATTTTTCCGCCATGTGCTTTTACCATATCATAACTCAAACTCAACCCTAAACCCGTCCCCTGCCCGGTGGGCTTAGTGGTGAAGAAAGGCTGAAAGATTTTTTCTTTGATAGCATTTAGTATGCCGTTTCCGTTGTCTGCGATACTAATTTCCCCGTAGTTCGTAGTGCTCGCCGTTGTGCGTATGTCTTCCGCAGGGAGACTGCGTACCAAAGATAAAAAGCAGTCTCCGACTGCTCCTTTGCCTAGTTTTCACCAACGCCAAAAGCCAACGCTACTTCTTATCTATGATCAGAGTTGGCCCCTTCGGCAGCCCTGCCTCCAAAGCTTCTCGAATCTGAGGAACCAACTTCTTCAACGTCAGGTACGTGTTGTCTTCCGCAATGAGGTCGACCACAGCGATGGGGTACTTTTCAAAGTTCTGCTGAAATTGTAGGTTTTGATCAAATGTAAAAAGGACATCGAAGTTTTCGGCTACCATCAGCTTCAAGAGTTCACCGTTTTGTTTGCTGTTCCAGCCTTTGTTTGAAACTATATAGATTTCATGCTCGAGAAAATCAGCTTTCAGTTTCTTGGGCAGATTTTCGTCAAGCAGCAGTTTCATAAAGCTGGCTGATATTTTGTGAGGAGAAGAACTGGTGAGCGATGCCGATCACACCGGTCGCTTGCTCCTTAGTCACGCTGGGGAAGTCTTCCAGGAATTCTTCAATGGAAACCTCCTTCTCCAAATGCCAGAATAGCGTCTCTACGGGAACCCGCGTTCCGCGAAATACGGGCTTACCGTACTGTATATCGGGATCAATTGTGATGTACTTCTTTAAATCACTCACCGTAGTTCGAGTTTGTCAATGAATAAGAAGCAAGATAACAAAACTGTTTCAAACCGCTCACTCGATCCGAAACTCCCTATTCTGGCTTCAATCTCTCTCGTAGTCTCTCAAGTACCAGTCAGCACAGACAAGTTTCGTTATCTTTGAAAAAATTTGAACTACCAGTCTGAAATCCAATGCCTATGGAATACATCGCTGACCGGATCACTATTGATCCAGACTTATGTAATGGTAAGCCTACCATAAGGGGCATCCGAATTACGGTGCAAACTGTTCTAGGATACCTGAGCGCGGGTGATAGCAAGGAAGACATGCTCGAAGCCTACCCTTCGCTGGAACCCGAAGACATTGACGCCTGCCTGAAATTTGCTGCGAAGCTTATGGAGAATCACTATGATATTCGGCAGACCGCATGATCGAATTTTTGGTAGATGTAAACCTGCCCTTCAAATTCATACTTTGGCACGATGCGCGTTTCAGACACGTCAAGGAAATACACGAAACGTGGAGCGATACTCAGATTTGGCGATACGCTAAGGACGAAAACTGACGATTATTACCAAAGACATCGACTTCTACAACCGGATCATCGCCTCTGATCCTCCGCCCAAAGTCATTCACCTGAAAATGGGCAACATGAAACTGGCTGCTTTCAGAAAGTTCATGCTCTCAAATTAAGATACTATCGAACGGCTGAATAAAACCCATAAACTGGTCGATGTGTACCTTGATAGAATTGTAGGAATCGACTAATTCTTGGTTCCTTGTTATTCTCCTGAGTATGCGTCACATTTTTGTAGCGCATACTCAGGAGAATAGTATTTAGCTATTTGACAGTCGGTTCCTAATCGTCCTGCACCTTGGTACTCACGTGAAATATGGCATCTCCTTTGTGCACAATGGGGGCAGTATTTACACTGAAAATGTAGCAGTCGAAGGGAGCAATAATATTTTCTTCAAATTCACCGTAGGGATCGAATACGATGCCAATGATCGATTTTTTGGTTACCCAGCTACCATTCTGGATTAGTGTCTGAAATATTCCCGAAAAAGGAGCCCGCAACCACTTGCTTCTTTCGATCACAATCGACTTCGGAACGGAAGCTGGCTCTTGATCCCGCATTCCCAAATAATTCATCACGTTCAGCGCGCCCTCTACGCCGTGCCTGATTACAAATGAATCAAGATTGACCGACTTCCCACCCTCAAAAAGCAGGACCGATTTCCCCATTTTGTTGATGGTATCCCGCACGGATTTGGCAATGTACCTGGAATTGAGAATGAAGGGAGCCCCGAAAGCATGAGCCAGGGCCAAATTTTGTTCCTGCTTCAAAACACAGCGCACATTGGGGTAATTGTCGCGGTAGGCCCCGCCGGTATGAAAATCCAGCACATAGTCTACCAGAGGAATGATTTCGTGGGTGAATTTATGGGCAAACTGACTGGCCATAGACCCCTTCGCTGCGCCCGGAAATACCCGGTTCAGATCCCGGCCATCGGGAAACTCCCGGGAAAGGTGGAGGTACCCAAACACGTTGAATACCGGAATACAGATGACCGTCCCCCGGTCAGGAATGTTGTATTTTTTGCGGAGAATTTCGCGCAGGATCGCCACGCCGTTGATCTCGTCGCCGTGAATTCCGGCCATGAGCAACAGCACTGGTCCCGGTTTTTCGGCCCTTTCCACGATGATCGGGGTGGATATCGTATTACGGGTATGGAGCTTCGCAATGTCCATTTTGACCACAACCCGCTCGCCCATGGCGACTTCCTGACCCAGGATAACGAATCTGTTATCAGACATTTCGTTCGATGTACCGGATCACCTCCCGCGCGATATCCTTATTGGTCGCGGCCTCGATTCCTTCCAGGCCCGGCGATGAGTTGACCTCAAGTACCAGTGGCCCGGTAGAGGATTGCAGCATATCGACCCCGGCTACCCCCAGACTCATCGCTTTGGCGGCCTTGATGGCCGTTGTTTCTTCCTCGTCGGTAAGCTCGATAATGGAAGCACTCCCGCCCCGGTGCAGGTTGGAGCGAAATTCCCCTTCTTTTCCCTGCCGTTTCATGGCACCCACTACCACGCCGTCCACGACAAACACCCGGATATCGGCCCCGCCGGATTCTTTAATAAATTTCTGAACGATTACCCTGGCTTTCAATCCGTTGAATGCTTCGATTACGGAGGTAGCGGCATTGTGGGTTTCGGCCAGTACTACGCCTAAGCCTTGTGTACCTTCCAGTAATTTCAGAACCAGCGGGGCCCCGCCGACCGAATCAATCACGTGATCGATATCCTTGGCGTAGTTGGTAAAAACTGTTTTGGGAAGTCCCACCCCAGCTCTGGCAAGTATCTGTAAACTGCGGAGTTTATCCCGCGATCTGACCAGTGCCTGCGATTCGACGACCGTAAATACTTTCATCATCTCGAACTGACGTACCACGGCCGTTCCGTAGAAGGTGACCGAAGCCCCGATGCGCGGAATGACGGCGTCGATGTCTTCGAGGTAAGCGCCGTTGTAATATATTTTGGGACTCCTCTTCTCAAGCTCGATCGTGCATTTGAGGTGATCGACTACGATCATATCGTGCCCCTTGGCCTTACCCGCTTCCACCAGTCTTCGGGTAGAGTACAGTTTCGGGTTTCGGGATAAAATTGCTATTTTCATGGAAGGTGATTGGTGAACGGTAAAAGATTTAAAACCGGGTAAACAAAACTTCTTTCTAAATTAGAAAGAATCGACCGCTTCGTACCCAAATGTAGAGTTTATCTTCGTATCTCAAATCTCCCGAATGAAAAAAGCACTCATTCAGGCATTGGCTTACACAGCAGCCATGCTGCTCGTCTATTTCTTGCTCGATACTTTTCTGGATGGAAGCGTTTGGGACGGCATGGTCGTGAGTAAATCTGCCCTGACCGCTGAGTATTGCGAGTACAACGATGTCTACCGCTTTTTTCATCAAAACAGCAATACCTACTCCAACCTGGCGTACTTCTTCTTTGGCGTTTTTATCTGTGCATTGGCTTGGCAAGATTCTAAAAACCAGTCGAGTGCACACCTGAATTGGTTGCAAAAATTTCCGATGCTGTCGTTTTTGATGGGCGGGAGCTTTATTTATTTGAGTATCGGCTCTGCCTTTTTCCATGCTTCATTGACCTGGATAGGGCAACGGGTCGATATGAACGGGACGTACAGCATCAGTATCTTTTTGCTATTCATTGCGGTCTATCATGTCTTTTACAGGCTCAGTTGGTCTGGAACCGTAAAAAAAGCCACCATTGTCGCAGTTTTGCTGGTCATCGTTTCGTTTTACGAGATCCACCTGCTGGTTTCGAGTGGTATTCTGTTGCCCGTTATGATTCTCTTGATCTGGATTTTTACTGCCATCAATTATTTCCAATTTCGAAAAGAACGTTCAATAATCTTAGGTCTTTTCGGCCTTATTTTGATTATTGTGGCATTGAAAATAAGAGAACTAGATGTGCAAAAAATTGGCTGCGATCCTCATTCGTTCTTTCAGGGACATTCGTTATGGCACGTATTGACGGCGCTCAGTAGTTTTTGCAGCTACGCATTTTTCAGGTTTACGGCCAGAAATAACAATGATGCCGAATAGACATTCGGCAGATCGTATGATTGAACTTGTGGTAGATCAATCCCTTTACCTGCTAACAAAGTTCTGCTTTACTGGCGCGGAAGTCCCGCAATCCATTCCCTCACCAACTGCACGCCCTCCTTGTGCACTAAGCGGCGGCCGAGTTCGGGCATCATCACCCCAGGATCGGTGGATTCGAGACGGTGGACTAAAATAGATTGGTTTGGGTCGCCGGGGACGATGCCGTATTGGTGGCCGCCCGTTCCGCGTCCGGCGGCGACGGGGGCTTTCATCACGCCCAAATGGGTGGCGTCCGTCTCTTGCCAGTGGAGGAAAAGCCCTGAGCTGCGGGCGGGGCCAGCGGGGCTATGACAGTGCGCGCAATTGATGTCGAGCCAGGCGCGGGCGCGTTCGGCCAAAGTACCTGCTTCAGCATTGTCCCATTGGGGTACTTTGGGTACTTTTTCCAGCGCGGGTAGCGCCGTGAGCAGGCCCAGCCGCTGCCAGCGGAGGAGCTGGTTTTCGGTCGTGTCGGTATAGGTCAGGGGGCCATTGAGCTGTCGCACCGACGGGCCGATGGGCCGGAGTTGCTCGTTTTGGTTATGACAACCCTTGCATTGGTTCAGGTTCGGCATGGAGTAGGTGAGCGCGCTTTCTTGCCCCAGCTCGTTCACCCAAACTACCTCCTTGCTGTCGCCCGCCACTTCCAGGTAGGCGTCCGTTTGTTCATCGTTCCAGATGTATTCCAGCGCCTTCCAGCCTTTGGCTTCGTGCAACAGCAGCCGGGTTTCCATCAGCCTGCGGCCCTTCTCAGCGTCGCGGGCATCTTTGGGGTAGTAGAAAGTCTTAATGAGCACCGTCCCTACCGGGAAGTCGAGTACCTCGTCGGGCTGGTAGGCCACCGACTGGCCCGGCGGCAACTTGACAAAACGCAGCTTGGCGGCGTAGTCGGAGAAAAGAGGCGTGTTGAGCGTGTAGGGCAGCACGTCCGCCGCCGGAATCTGATCCGCCGGATCTCCCGCAAAAAAACCGTAGTCTGAAAGCGATTCCTTCGGGGCCAGGGGCATATCTGAGGAGACGAAGGCATCTTTGAACGCAAAAAGCCAGGCCGTTACCGCCAGGAAAAGTAGGTAGTTGATCGGCCGCATGGTTTATCGTAAAGTTAAAGCCGCCTTCTTCAGCGGACTCAGCGAGCAATCGTAGGGCGCGGCATCCCTCGACACGCTCTTGAAATTATTGGCCGCATCGAGGACGACGAAGGAGGCATTTTCATTGTTCCGTACACACAGCGGAACGGCGTCCGGCTTTTTATCATCCAAAATGCCATCGAAAATGATGTCGGGTACTTTGCGGCCGAAACGTAATTTGTATTTAAACAAAAGTCCCAATCGGCCCTTGCCCTGGTACTTCACTCGCTCGCGCTGGTAGCGGTTGTCGTGAATGAAAACGCGGGTGGGATAAGGGTAGTACAGCGAGTCGGTCAGGGGCTTTTCGGTGAGGTAGTAGCTGATGACTGCGGTGCCGAGACTGTTGTTGTCGGTGATCTCGTTCTCAAAGATTTCAACATCACCGGTAGCCAGCACCATCACGCCGGTGCCCTGCGGCACGCTGGCGACGATGTTGCCCTCGGGCGCAAAGTTGGGGTAGTTGTTGTCGTGGATTTTATTCCTGAAAACCCGCACGTTACCGCCCTTCTTCTGCACGAGGTCGGGCAGGTCGAACACCAGAATACCGCCCGTGTTTTCGGTGGCTTCATTGTCATATACATCAGCCATTTGCGAGTTTTCGATCTCGATTCCCGCTACGTTGTGGTAGGCCCGGCAGTTTCGGACGATGATATGCTTCGATTGCCCCACGTAAATGCCCGCATCCGACGCGCCGATGGCCTCGCATTCTTCGATCAGGACGTTGGTGCATAGTACAGGATACAAGCCGTAGGCACCATTTTCGGCCTTGGGCTCGCCCGTCCATTCGGTTTTCACCCGGCGGAAGGTCACTCCGTCGAGATTCATGGTCTTGATGGCGTCGCCTTTGGCATCCTGCACGGTAAAGTCCTGCAGCAGGATGCGCTGCCCGTTGCTTACCCGCAGCCCCTCGGCACCTTCGGTCTGATCCTTGAAACTCAGAATCGTGCGGCCCATTCCGGCACCGATCAGGGTGATGTCGTTCTTGCCCTCAAGCGATAGCGTTCCGGTGAGCACAAAAGTACCCGCGTCGAGACGGATGGTGTCGCCGTCGTCGGCCAGGATGAGTTGCCGTTGAAGTTTTTTCTGGAAGTCTGATTGGGCTTGGGCCTGCAAAGTATCTACTCCCACTAAGATGGTTAAAGCCAGAAGAAGGTAGTTTTTCATAGTAATGGAGGTAGATGAAAAATCAAAAAGACGAGCTTCGATAAAGTTCTACTTCAAAGTCCCTGGTTCGCACAAGTTCGTCGTAAAGTACTACGCCTCGCTATGTGTGGGTTTCCAAAGCGAGATTTTTCGTACTTAAAACAATGAGTTGTTGGCGCCGCTAGCCTGCCATCGTCATCATTAACTACCCCTTCTTCACGCCTTCCGCCAAGGGCCCTTAATGGCCAGCGTCAAGCCTGCGCCCTGAATATTGACAAAATAAGTACTGCCGTCGGGTGAGAACACCCCGCCAGCGAACTCAGACTCGTAGCCCACGTTTTCGGCTAGTTTGTAAAACTCGCCTTTGGGCGTTACGCCCGCCACGAACGGGTGCGGGTGATCCTCGCAAAGCACCACGTCGCCCCAGGGTGCGACGGTAAGATTATCGCAGTTCTTGACAATATCACGGTCGTTGGGTTCCGCGAAAAGTTCTAGTTTGCCGGGTCGCTGCTTTTCACCCGGCTTTCCTTCGTCGGTACTGGGTATGTACCGGAACACCTGACCCGCACCGATCGTACCGCCATTGGTGCAGGCAAAGTAAATACCGTCGTTGCCGTACCACATCCCTTCGCCCCTGGCAAAGCGGGCCGCGCCCTTCTCAAATCCCTGAAACCGCAGGTCGTTGTCGGGTGACTCGACGTTTTTGATGTCGATCCATTCTACGTCAAAAAACTTTCGCAGCGGAAAAGTCGGCGTGGTTAGCGTCTCCCAATTGCGGGTATCCTGCGAGGGGTGGCCCTTGATGACCAACGCCTGCAACTGCCCGCCCTTCAGCAATTCGCCGGGACGGGTGGGCAAGTAACGGTAAATCAGGCTATCGCCTGAGTCTTCGGTCAAGTATACGACGCCGGAGCGCGGGTCAATGGCCACGGCCTCGTGGTTCATGCGTCCCATCGCCTTGATAGGGAGCGCGCGGGTCAACCCTCTTTTCATCTTGGAAGGAACCTCGAAGACATAGCCGTGCGCCTGCTCGCACTTGTTGTCGCCTGCGGGGGTCAGCGTCGACTCTTCGCAGCTGAGCCAACTACCCCAGGGAGTTGGGCCGCCCGCGCAGTTGCGGGTAGTTCCGGCCAGGCTCAGAAACTGCTCCTCTACCTGGCCCGAAGCGTGGTCATAAACCAAAGTAGTCGTTCCTCCCAACTCGGGTTGCTCCCCCTTTCCTGCGTCGTATAGCAATGAACGGTCAACTTTGGAAAGCAGCGCGTTCCTCTCACCGAAGGCACCGCCATTCCCTTCGGCGCTTGCTCTCATTTCGTGGTTACAGATGATGACCGTTTTGCCCTTCTGCCCGCGAAAAGCAGCCATTCCATCGGGGTTCCCAGGCACGAGCAGGCCGTCGCTCATGCGATCGCCCTTGCGTGAAATGATGTTGTAAGAAAAGCCTTTGGGAAGGTTCATAATACCCTTCGGGTCAGGGAGGAGCGGGCCGTATCCGACCTCAGAGGGTACTTGCGCGTGGAGCGGCGTGGCAAGAAATTGGCTGAATCCCAGAAAACCCAGGGAGGCGCTTCCGGCAAGGGTAAGAAAATCGCGGCGTGATGTGGATGGGATCATGACAGAAAATCTATTTGTTGAATGTCTGGATTAAAATATTGTTCTCCCAATATACTGGCTTATGCTATGCAGAAGGCTATCAGGGCACCAAAGCTCCGGGCAATGTTATCTCGCCCTCCACGCAGCCAGTATTTCAGCTTCCCGCTTCGCCAGCGAGTCCGGCCCTGACAGTAGTTTGACGCGCTTTTCTTCCCTTTGCTCGTCCTGATTTGCAGCGTATATAACAGCCATTTGGAATCGGTGTTAGCGGACTACCACTTTCACATTCCTGAACATGAAAGGATTGTCGCTGATACGCAGGGGCTTGCCGCTTACGGTGGTCACATTCTTGAGACTGACTTCTTTGGTTATCACGTAAGGGAATTCCTCTTTGTAAGACTCATCCGTCATTTCGGGATTGATATTTGAGAAAATAGCCGGGCCCTGGTAGTTCTCCGGGTGATTGGCGTCATCGATTTTAAGGTTTTCGATGGTGATCCGTTCGGGCATGTAGGCGACATAACCGAAATCGTGCTGTCCGGGGTTATGGCCACCAATCAGGGAAGCGCTGCGAGGTTGGCCACCCGACGGCACGAAAATGCAATCGCGGATCACAAACTCGCCCCGCCAGGTACTTCCGTAGTCGGGGCGCAGATTGATAAGCGTGTTGCCGCGGATCATGCTGTTCTCTACCGTAAAAGTACCGCTGCCAATGGCATTGATGCCCATGTGCCCCAGGGTCGAGTTGCGGATGGTGGCATTGGCTACGCCCATGTGGGCATCGAACCGGGAGAGAACACAGCGATCATAAAGGATATTTTTGCAGAAATTGGATCCCATGATTCCCCAGTACGTGTGGTCGTCGATATCGTTGGTCTGTCGGCAGTCGATGAAAGAGACATTCACTGCCCGGGTGACGATGATGTCGTAAGTACCCATCGAGACGGGTTTCCCCGCTGAGCCGATTTTACTGTATGTTTTGTGGCCGGTCAGGAGGGCATTTTTAACCGTTACGTTGGCGCAGTCCCGGACATTTACAAAGCCGCTGTAGGGTGCGCCGTGGTCTCCTTCGCCCGTGACGCGGTGTTCTATTCCATCAACCAAAACATTGGAGCGTTTAATCGTAATATTCCTGTGGTAATAACTGTACTTCGAATCCTCCTTGTTAGCAATCGTCGTAAACCGTCCTCCGGTGATCGTCAGGGTACTTTCGTCGATGGGAAGCGCGCTGATTTCCGTAATTTGGTC
>NZ_JBGSXF010000550.1:0-2292 GCF_041751555.1 Persicitalea sp.
CTGGTGATTGGGGCGGGCGGCCTGGGCTGTCCGGCGCTGACGTATCTTGCGGCGGCGGGCGTCGGCACGCTGGGCGTAGTGGATTTTGACCGTGTCGAAATCAGCAACCTGCACCGCCAGGTACTTTTTGCGGTGGCGGATGTAGGGCGAAACAAAGCGGAAGCGGCGGCGGAGCGGTTGCGGTCGCTGAACCCGCACATTCGGATTATTGAATATACCGAGGGGCTGACGAAAGAGAACGCTTTATCTATCATAAAGGAATTCCAAATCTTGGTGGATGGCTCGGATAATTTCCCGACGCGTTACCTTGTCAACGACGCCTGCGTGCTACTGGACAAGCCACTGGTATTCGGATCTATCTATAAATTTGAAGGACAAGTCAGCGTGTTCAACTACCTGGGCGGGCCCACCTACCGCTGCCTTTATCCGACCCCGCCCGACGAGGGCGAAGTACCCAACTGCGCCGAAATTGGGGTCATCGGCGTGTTGCCGGGCATTATTGGCTCACTGCAGGCGATGGAAACGGTGAAGCTCATCACGGGTCTGGGCGAAGTACTTTCGGGTAGTTTGCTGGTGTACGATGCCCTGCGTACTTCCTTCCAAAAGTACCAGTTCGCTGCTCGAGCCGAATCCCGGAACATTACGGCCTTGCAAAACGACTACGGCGAAACCTGCGCCATTCCCACCGCGGGGCTGGAAGAAATCGACTACCAAGAACTCGAACTCGTCATGCAGGAACTCGTTCCACCGCTGCTGGTCGATGTACGCGAACCGCACGAGTACTTACAATTCAACCTTGGCGGTGTCAATTGGCCGCTAAGTACCATTCCTCAGCGAATCCCTGAACTCCTCGCCCGCACCAGCGTGGTGCTATGCTGCCAGTCGGGCGTAAGAAGCCGCAAAGCCTACGAAATCCTTGCTCCCGCCCTACCGAACCACACTTTCAGACAGTTAAAAGGTGGTGTCGCGTCGGTTAGAGCGTTTTAGGCGTGATGGGGTGTTGGCGTTCTGATTTTACAATTCTCACGTTTGGGACTTTCTAAATGCCTTAACTTTGCTCCGGCTCGCCGTACCACTTTGTGGCTTTGTCGCTCTGGAACTTTGTTACTTCTAAAAAATGAAAGAAATCAAATCTATCCTCGCCGCTTACGACCGTCTCGACCACGCTACCCAACGGGCGGCTCTAGCGACGGTGGTTCGCGTGGAAGGGTCGTCGTACCGCCGCACGGGAGCGCGGATGCTGGTAATGGACGATGGTACCTGGGTCGGGGGAATCAGCGGGGGCTGTCTGGAAGGCGATGCGCTGAAAAGGGCGCGTTTGGCAATCGCGCGGTCGAAATCAAGTTTAGTCACCTATGACACTACCGAGGACGACGCCCACCAAATCGGTGTAGGCTTGGGCTGTAATGGTATCATCGATGTCCTGCTGACGCCCGTTTTACCCGACGACCCGCATAGTCCTATTGCGGTGTTGCAGGACGTCGTGGCCGATCGACGCCAAACAAACGTCTTGCTCACCATTACGAAGTTAGAAGGTAGTTTGAATGGGTTTGAGACGGGAAATATTATTCGTTACGCTAACCCTGAAAGCTTGGGTGGGCTGGACAATGATTCGCTCGCTGACCACCTGGAACAGCGAATCCGAAAAGTGGTCGAGCAAAGCAAGTCAGCGGCGTTATCTTTTACCTTGGAGGATGGTCGTGAACTGGAAATATTTGCCGAATTCCTACCGCCGGAACTGCACGTCATCGTTATGGGTCATCAGTACGACGTTTTCCCTTTGGTCAAAGTGATCAAAGAAGCAGGTTGGCGGGCGACGATCGTAGCCAATCCGCACAAAATCCACCGTGAGGTAGCCGCCCTGGTTGGTGCAGTAGTACCACCGGAGGAATTCAACCCTAAACTCATCGACAACTACACGGCGGTTGTTCTGATGTCGCATGATTACAAGACGGATAAGAACAACCTGCCGCTGGTGCTGGCTGCGCCTTACATCGGGCTGCTTGGACCACGGGTGCGGGCTGAGAAAATCTTTAATGAACTAGGGAAAGAGGGAATTACTATTTCACCGGAAGTTGAAGAAAGAATTTTCGCGCCCGTTGGGCTGGACATTGGGGCGATTACGCCCGAGGAGATTGCCCTTTCGATGGTAGCCGAAATCCGGGCCGTATTCTCTAAACGTGATGGCGGGATGCTCCGTGAACGTACTTCGACCATTCACGAACGGTGAACGTTGATTTCAGGCAAACAACTGCGCCGAATCTTGTCTCTCTGAACTCTTATTTCACAGAG
>NZ_JBGSXF010000551.1:0-10289 GCF_041751555.1 Persicitalea sp.
GTTCTCGATACGGTGCGAACTCCTGCAAAAATCTCCGGTGGACGACTGGCCGTGAACGACTGCCGAAAAGTGGAAATTTACTTTGAAGCCGATTACAAGCTCTATCAGGACTGGGGAAGCGACATCTCTTACATCACCAATCGGCTTTCCAGCATTTTCAATAATGTAGCTACCCTTTACGCCAATGAAGGAGTAAAAATAGAATTGAGCGGAATCCTGGTTTGGGATACGCCGGACCCTTACGCCGGAGCGGGGAGCACCACTTCTGCTTTGCAATCGTTCAAAACTCGCTGGAACAACATGGGGAATAATTTTAACGGCGACATTGCCCATCTCATTTCGGCCCGCAATCTGGGTGGAGGACAGGCCTCCCTTACCATTAGAAATGTTCCCGTGCAAAACGCCTACGATCTGGCTTCGGTATTCGACAAGCCGTCGGGTCGTAATTCGGCCTACGGCGTAAGCGGAAATTTTAGCGACACCAGTACTCCTCTGCCCAGCTACTCCTATGAGGTGTACATTCTGGCTCATGAGCTGGGTCATAATTTCGGTTTACCCCACACGCACTCCTGCATTTGGAGTGGCGGACCGATCGACAATTGCGCTACGACTGAAAACGGCCCCTGTCCGGCGGGACCGACGCCCACCAACGGCGGTACGATCATGAGTTATTGCGCCAACCTAGCCAATGGATTTGGCCCACAGCCTAGTGCCAAACTAAAATACGAGGTATTGGTGGCCGACAATTTGCGGAACCCAGGAATAAATCCACCCACTATTTCGCCCGCTGCCGTGACCGTAGTGCAGGGACAAAGTACTACCCTGACCGTCTCGAACTGCTCGGGTACGGTGGTCTGGAATGATGGCATTACGACGGGACTCAGCCGAACAATCACCCCGACATCCTCCTATTCGTACGAGGCATCCTGCTCCGTAAGTAATTGCCTGAGCGCTCCCGCCTCAGCCGTTGTTACGGTCACCTGCGCCACGCCGATTGCCTGTACGGTGGCAGCACCCAGTGGACTCAGTCCTTTCTTCGGCATTAGCTCTTTTTCGTTGGACGCCATTTCTACCAATAACACTTTCGGATCACCGGCTAATCTGGGAACGAACTACGAAGACCTAAGTTGTCAGCAATCAGCCTTGCTGGCGGCTGGTACTACTTATGCTTTCAGTCTGACGGGTACTTTCAATAACAGTTCCTACGCAAAGATCTATATCGACTACAACGCCAACGGGCAATTCACGGATGCCGGAGAACTGGTGTACAGCGGTGGAAACGCTAATTCTCACTCCGGCAATATAACAGTACCCACTTCGGCAGTAGCCAATACGTCACTTCGGATGCGCGTACTATTTGATCCCAACTCCTCATCCACCTCGTGTAATTTAGCAGGAACCGGCAATGGGTCGGGGAAAGCCAATGATTATGCTGTAACAGTTACCGGAACTACCTGCCCACCGGGTTTGCGCGAAACCGTACAATCAGGTGACTGGGATGATCCTGCAGTGTGGAGTTGCGGTACTTTGCCCGTTGCCTCCGATCTTGTGAAGATAAGTGCGGGACACGTAGTTTCTTTGCCTTCCGGCTATACGGCAGACGCTTTATCTATTGAATTGTTGGGTACTTTGCAATACGGAGCCAATGCGACGGTGCGGCTGAAGCAGCCGTAAAAAAGCCGCAAAAACGCCCAGTCTGAAAAACTTTGCGTCCTTGCGGCTTTGCGAGAAAAAAACTACCTGCCTCTTACTTCTTCGGATTCCCACCCATCGAAGCGGGCGCGTTGTCTTTCTTAGGCTGATCCTTCCGGGCCTTTTCGAAGTCTCCAGCTTTGATAACCGTAATCTTGTCGTAGTCTATATACTTGGCAGCAGCGGCTTTGACGTCGGCGGGCGTGAGGGCTTCGATCTTTTTCTCGAAGTCGGCATCCCAATTCATCGTGCGGTCCAGGTAGAGGTTATTGCTAAGCGTACTAGCCAGCGAAGCATCCTGCGCCCGACTCACCTGCCGCTGCTGCAAGTAGCCCGATTTGGCTGCCTTTAACTCTTCGGCGGTAAAGCCTTCCTTCACCGCTCTGTCGATTTCCTCCTTGAAGGCTTGCTCCAGCTTCTCCGCGTTCTCCGGCGCGTAGATGGCGTAGGCCAGGAAGCTACCATTTTTATCCAGAGAGCTGGCGTTGAACTGTGAGCCAACACCGTAGCTCAGTCCGTCTTTCTGACGGATGCGCGTGGCAAGGCGCGAGTTGATGAAACCGCCGCCGAGCATAAAGTTGGCCATCACTAACGCGGGATAGTCATTGTCGCTGTCTTGCAGCGGCATATTCAGCCCCGCCACAAACATCGAGTTCGCTTTGTCCGGGGTCTCGAACGATTTATTCTGCGCCACTACCGCCTGGTAGGGCGAAGCGATACGCGTAAATGGCTTCGCACTTTTCCAGGAGCCAAACTGATTGTCGATAATTTTCTGAATTTCATCTTTGTCAAAATCACCCACTACGGCGATGGAAGCATTGTCGGCACCGTAAAAATCTTTATAAAACTGCTTCACCTGGTCGATGGTGGCGCCTTTTAAATCGGCCACGTCTTCGTCAAAAGTAGCCACGTACCGGATGTCGCCCTTTGGATAAGGTGAGGTCACGCGGCGGTACTCGTTGATGGCGATGGCCTGTGGTTCACTGCGCTGGGATTCGATTTGTGCCAATTCCTCCTGCTTCAATTTCTCAAATTCGGTGGCGTCGAACGACGGGGTTTTCAGCACATCGGCTACCAGTTTCATTACGGCGGGCAGGTTCTCACGGGTCGTTTCGATATTGACCCCGGCCTGGTTGTTACCGCCGAAGAAATTTACGCGGGCATTCAGGCGGTCAAACTCGTCCTTAATCTCCTGGCGGGTTTTGTCCTTTGTGCCCTTGTCCAGCATCGAGGCCGTAAGACTGGCGATGGTGCCTTTGTTCATCAGGCTTCTCTCGTCACCCAGCCGAACTGTCATTCGGGCGGCAACTACGTTGCCACGCGTCTGCTTGGGCAGCAGCGCTACCTCAATGGCATTGGCTTTCTCGATGCGCGTCGTGCGGATTTCGATGTTTTCAGGCGAGGGATCGAAGGCTTCTCCCTGCGCCATAGCGGCTTCGCCTTTGTATTCCTTCACGAGGGCCATTACATCTGGTGCCTCGGGTACTTCGGTGCGGTCGGGCTTGGCGGTGGGAATAAAGGTACCGACGGTGCGGTTGGAGGGTTTCAAGTACTGCTGCGCCACACGGAAAACATCGTCGGCGGTCACTTTGCGGACATTGTCGCGGAATAGGTAAGCCATCCGCCAGTCACCCACGGCAATATACTCGCTGATGCCTAGCCCCACGCGCTCCGAGCTACGGAATTGCAGATCCCAGTTTTTTAGAATGGAAGCTTTGGCCCGCTCTACGTCCTCAGCTGAGGGCTTCTTCATCGCGGCGGAATCCAGCGTGGCCAGCATGGCGGCGCGAGCTTCGTCCAGTGAATTTTCTTTCAAAACCTCAGCTCCGAAATAGACGAATCCAGGATCGTGCAGTGCGAAGCCGAAGCCGTACTGGCTCGATGCTTTCTTGGCATCCACGAGATTTTTGTAAAGTTTCCCGTTTGGCTCGGCGGTAAGTACTTCCACCAGTACATCCATGGCGGGGTAGTCCGGGTGCGAACCGGGCATAATGTGGTAGGCGCAGGCGACCATCTGCACATCGCCCGTGCGGCGCACGGCGGCAAACCTTTCACCATCCTGAGTAGGTTCTACGGTGTAGCTGACGGGTAGTTTGCGCGCGGGTTTGGGAATTTTACCAAATTTTTCCTGAATAATCGCCAGCGTTTTCGCCTCGTCGATCTTTCCCGAAACGGTCAGCACGGCGTTATCGGGCTGGTAGTACTTTTGATAAAAAGCCTTGAGATTGTCGATAGGGACGTTCTCGATATCGGAGCGGTTGCCGATGGTAGTTTTGCCGTAGTTGTGCCACTCGAAGGCAGCGGAGGCTACGCGCTGCAGCAGCACCCTAAACGGATTATTTTCGCCCGACTCGAATTCGTTGCGCACTACACTAAATTCGCTTTCCAAATCCTTTTTGGCAATGTAAGAATTCACCATGCGGTCAGCTTCCAGGTCGAGCGCCCATTTCAGGTTTTCGTCCGTCGCCGAGAAAGTCTCGAAGTAGTTAGTACGGTCGTACCAAGTAGTGCCGTTGGGACGCGCGCCGTGTTCGGTCAGTTCCTGCGGAATGTTGGGGTGGCCGGGCGTTCCCTTAAAAACCATGTGTTCCAACAGGTGAGCCATTCCCGTCTCGCCGTACCCTTCGTGCCGCGAACCGACCAGATAAGTCATGTTGACGGTAGCGGTGGGCTTGGAGGGGTCGGGAAACATCAGAATTTTCAGCCCGTTGTCCATCTGGTACTCGGTGATGCCCTCGACGGAAGTGATTTTCTTCATCCCCTCAGGGACATCCTGGGCCTCGACTTGCGGAATAGCGATAAGGGCAAATAAACTAGCTCCTAGCGCGTACCGTAATGGTTTAAGCGTATATTTTGCTCGGTTCATAAATTTAAGATTAGGTTTGTTTGTCGATTTAAGTTATAAAACTAGGAAGATGCCAAGTGGATGACAAACGGTTAGTGATAAGCGGCAATCAAATTATGAGTGATGAGTGATGAGTGATGAGTGATGAGTGATGAGTGATGAGTGATGAGTGAATTTAAAGATATGTGACAATAATTCATCATTCATAATTCATCACTACTTAACCCGCTGCCACGTATCCGTTCTGCCCAGGAGTGAGAAACCGACGTAACCACGCACGTCCAACGTGTTGTCGTCGCGTAGGGTCATTTTACAACTGTACTCCTTGCCATTTTCAGGGTCATAGATTTTCCCCTCATCCCAGACATTATCGCCATCGTAGCGAAAATCCCGTAGATTTACCAGGCCAAGTAGCGGCTGATCCCGTTTTTTGGGATTAGGATTGCTGATATCCGTTTTGGGGTTTCCCGTTTTGGGATCATTCGGTTCCTGCAACCAAACGATCTTGCCAAAATATGCATTTCCCTGTTTGTAGATTTGCACCCGGCCCTTTTTGGAACCAGTTAGCCAAGTACCAATTACGGCGTCAGGATTGTCAGCCGGTATGAAGGAAGATGAAGTGATCAGTAATAGTAAAAGGGGCAGAATTAAATAAAAACGACTTTTCCCAGTTCTCATTGATAAGTATTAAGATTTTTAAAAAATTGATTTTGTCAAAAACACTAACGACTGGAACAGCCATTATGGTGCAGAAACGAATTTTAGGGGTATTCTCTTTCCTGATAACTACCCTATTGGTGACGGCTTGTTTCCGGCCAAATATCCCTATTTCTACGGGTACGGTTTATCCCATCGACGTATTCATGGAAGGCCAGTCACCCGACCGCCCTTTTTCTGAAATCGAGTGGGTATCTATCAGCCAGGACGACACGCTGAGCGCTATTCAAAAAGACCCAAAAAACCGCATGACGGCTCGCGGCAACGACGCCCAAACCAAGGAACTACTCACCGCCCGCCTCGTCCTGAAAGCCCAAAAACTAGGCGCGGACGCCATCATGAAGGTAAACTACCAATATTATACCTCCGCCACGATGGAAGGCTACACGATGAAAGGAATGGCGATAAAGTATCGGGGAGATTAAATTAATGAGTGAATGAGAGATTGAGTGAATATTGCTATCGCCCGCTATACTTATTCTCTCAATCTCTCATTCACTCATTCTCAATTTATACCTACCGTTTCGATGTCAACCGAGAAGTATCCGAATCAGGGACTTGCTCAGTTGGCATTCTGATTTCCGGCTTGGGGAGAGGTTTGAAGCGGTTGAAGCTATGGGTGAACTGCATACTCACGCCGCCGGTGGTGATGGCGTTGCTGAGCAATAGGGCATTTTGGATGTTACGGTTGTAAGCTTTCAGGCGAACGTTGCCGCTTTGGGCCAACCAATATTCCAGTGTCCATTCGCCCAGCAGGCTGGTAGCGTTGAACTGTGTGGCTCCGGCCTGGGTCGTGCCGTAAGCGAAGCGTCCGTCGCGGGTGATGCGGAAACGATCGTTGAGGAAACGATAGGAAAGACGGAGTTGCAGGTTGTTGAAGGTACTTTGATCCAGCGTAAGGCCCGATACGCCCACTTCCAGATTCTCGTTCAGCGCCGAGGCCCAGCGGCTGATTTGGTTGGATACCAGTTCGCTGAGGCTATTGCCGAGCAGGGTAGTTCCCTGACTGGCTTCGCCCAGCAGCACATCTTGTGGACTTAGAAGCTGATTGAACAAAATCAAACTACTGACCTGTCGGCTCAATTCCTGCTCGTTGCTGCGCAGACGGTTTTCGAATGCCGCCACCGCCGAGCGGTACTCACCGGAAGACGGGTACTGTTTCACCGCCAAGTTATAGGCTATAGTTGGCGTCAACAGGCGGTCGGTAAGCGCGATAGTGACCTCCACCGGATAACGGCGCGTGAGTTCGCTGCTATTACCCGTGGCCCTGCTGAGCAGGGCCAATTCGGGCAGCACGGCCAGCGAAGTCATCTGCGTATAGCTGGCCTCAACATTCAGCAAAGCATCGTAAGGATCGCCCGACCAGGTAATTCGACTTCCGGGATTAATGGTAAATTTCTTGTTCAAGGCATTCTGGAAAGTGAAGGTGTAATCGCCGCGGTCGATTTCGTAGTTTCCAGTCATCGTGAAATCGCCCTTCGTATCGGCCTTCATGTTCAAAAGCCCCCTACCATAGGCCTTGATGATATCACCGGCCTGACGATCGAGCTGGATTTCGCAGTAGGCGTCGGGCGTAATGTTGAAGTTAAAATCCATTTTCACTCCGCCCAGGCTGGCACGCTTGCGGGCCACTCCCGCGGCTTCCAGACTATCTTCAATGACCTTTTGGCTCACGAATTGAATGTACTCCTGCGTCGCCACTTCGGTGGGGCCGTCGAGCGGAATGTACATCCGCGTACCTTTATTGCTGGTGACGGTGGCTGTAATATTGAGATTGTCGATCGGGCCGAACAGTCCAGCCTTGCCCGTTACGTAAGCCGTTCCGTAAAAAAGATCGTTGTCTTTTTCAGTTGTGTTCAGGATTTTGAAGTTACGCAGGTCGGCGTCAAAGTCCAGCGAAAATGCCCGAAAACCCCTATGATAGACACCGCCCGAAACCGAAGCCGTGTTGCCGTCTGCATCCGTCACAGTCATGTTTTTGGTCGAAATCTCATTTTCGGTGAATGTTACATTATCACTAAACGACAGCATCGACTGCAAGTAATCGAACTGCAATTTTCCATTCTCCACTTTGACCTGCCCGTTCACAATCGGATGCCGGGGCGTACCGCTGATTTTCAAGGCGCCATCTACCCGACCGCTCACGTTCGTTACGAGTTCCTCACTGAACGGCTCGATCATCTTCAACTCCGAGCGGTCAAATATTGCGTTCAGGTCGAGCGAATTCTTTGCCTCTTCGGGGTTGAATGTTCCGGTAAGGGCAAAAACGCGTGATTGGTTTCGATCCAGATGCGCCTCCAGATTGAACTGTTCGATCAGTTGGTCCCATTCACCCCGTCCGCTCATATTGCCCAATGCGTAGTTATCGTAACTCAGGTTCATTATGCTGAAATGGCCGTTGACCTCGCTCAAATTGGCGCGGTCACGTAGCGTAGCTGCACCGTCCATCACGCCCCCCAATTTTGTTTCCAGCACGGGATTGAGCGTGGCCAGTTGCAGACTGTCAATTTCAAATAACAGATTCCGACTGGAATCGGCATACATTTCGCCATCCAGCGAAACGCGTTGTTTGTCATGAACAAGGGCCAGATTTTCGAAGGTAGTTTTTTGATTGAGAATCGAGATGAGGTTGTTGGGATTTAACTCCCATACCTCATCGAGCAGCACCAGATTCGAGCGGGTTAGGTGCAAGTTCAAACCTGAGGGCACGAATCGCAGGTCGCCGTTCAGGTTGGCCTCGTTGGTACTTTTGGCTTGATGGAGGTCGCTGCTGAAATGAATATGATCCTGATCCCAGGCGGCTTCTACACTGAGCCGCTCAGTGGGTGCCAGAACGCTGATTTTGTGCTCCTTGGATGTAATCAAAGCCGAGGCCAGTACTTCAGCGTTGTTCACAAACTTGGAAGTAGTTATGTCAAGCTCATTCTCAGAAAACTGGCTGTCGTCCACTTGCACACTATCGGCCTTGACGTTGAGTGTGATGAAAGCCGTATTCCCCATTCGCAACACCCCCTCGGCGTGGCTGTTGGGGGAAATGTATATGTTAGGCCGCAGAAAGTCGAGTAGCGGCGTTAAGTTATGGCCGTCGGCTTCGTAATTAATGGTATATAGGCGCGGCGTCACGGTATTCATCTTTTCGGCGTAATAATCGTCGCGCTCCTCCTGGTCGCCCAAGAAATAGAGTTGGTACTCTGTGAGCAGCCGGGACAGGTCTTCCCCCGCTTCGCTCAGCACGAAGTCACCGTTCATATAGGCAGACAAGACGTCACTTCGAACATCGATAGTGCGTTCGTTGGCGATTTGGGAGGAAGTAATCAGCAGACTGTCCAAAGCCAGAGTCCTTTGGTTGAGCGGCGTGGACACCGAAACGTGCTGGAAGAAGGCACGGCCTACCAGTTCGTCACCCGTATTGCCCTCGACCTGCGCGTCGATGCGGGTTCCGATAACGAGCGGCTGCCGCGAGAATCCCAACTCCATTAGATTAGCATTCTCCAAGATTCCTTGAAAATCGAAACGGTTTTTAGGGTTAGCCAGGTCGATTTCCCCGTCAAGAATGAAGGTCAGGTTGGGGTCGCGGGAGCTAACCTGCCCACCGAAATAGGCTTTCTGCAAATTTCCCCGCAACTGCACATTTCGATAGTCGTAGTTGCGAAAGCCCACGCGGTTAACGGTAGCATTCAGATTGGCCCTGGCCGTGGAAATATCAAAGCCTGTACCATTGAGCTTACCCGAAAAATCTAGTTTCTGCAATTTCACGGGGTCATCGAAAAGAATCCCCAAATCCAGATCGGTAGTTTTCAGCAAGCCGTTATAGGTCGAAGTGTAGCGATCTTTAATGTGAAAAGCCATGTCGGTGTCCAACTCGCCGATTTCGGTTTTCACGCGACTTTTAAGGTCGAATTCCTGCGCAGTTCCCCGGAACGTGCCATCAATGGCGACCAAGCCGAACTTTTTAAAGGTTTCGTGCAAATCCGTTTCGGGGTAGTATTGCACGATATCGTTGGTTTCGATGCGCGAGCTTTCCAGCTTGAAGTCCATCGTAGTGCGGCTGAATTCCGGCAGGCCTTTGAACCCAAATTTACCAGCCAAGCGACTCCCTTTGCCGAAGCGTAGGTTTGTGTTATTTACGACAAAATCATGCACCGACCCGTCAAAGTCCCCCGACACACGCCAGGTTTCTTTCAAAGTCAGCAGGTACTCATGAAAAAGTCCGAGATCTTCGGCATAGACGCGACTGTCGCGAAAATGCGCCACCATACGTACTTCCTTGTTGAAATCACCGAAGGCGGAGGGATGGTCGTAGTTAAAACTGAGGTAGTTAAACAGGTATGAGCCACCAATGTACGCGCTGAGTTCGGCCAGTTCGGTTTTCTTGGCGCAGTACATGAAACGTGTGTCGAGGTCATGGACTTTCAGGGAACTCTGACGGTCGATGGTCGTCAGGTCGTTAGCTACAAATTTGATCGTATCGCCCAGTACCAGGAAGTCTTTTAGATTCGCGTTGAGGTGTTGTAGCTCGAAGTGGTAGTAGTCAAAAACACTGGATTTTTTGTTGTAAGGTTCGCGCGGATCATCGTAGTGAAAAGCCCCCTCTGTGAGCGTGGCTTTGCCAATCGTGAAAGGAATATTCTGGTCGGGAACGTAGCCCGTCGTGTCGCCTGAGTTGGTCATCTCGTTGATGCGCGCGATGAACAAATCCATGTTCGTGTCGCCTGAATTAGTCTTGACCAGCCGCACTTCGGGACGATAGACGTTCACCTCGTCCAGATGAATCTCGTGGGCGGCGTTCGTCAGAATATTCCGGATGTCGAAATTAATATCCAGCCGACCGACGTCGATCATGCGCTGGTTGTCAGGACTTCGCACCGAAACATTTTCCAGCGAAACGACATCGAACCACTTGATGTTGATCTTCTCAACCGATAGCGGGTAACCCATGCGGGCGGAGAGTTCGCGCACGGCGAATTCAGTAGCCCATGTCTGTACAGTCGGAAACTGGAAGGCGATGGTCGCGACCCCAAACGCGAAGAGCGTC